>NZ_CEWDCG010000040.1:0-17622 GCF_982436375.1 Coprobacter sp.
CAACATTAGTATTTACCTTTTCTTCAATTTTTATATAAGGTATTGATATTCAATTCAACATATCTGTTTATCATTTATCTCATGCACTCAAAAATAATTTGTATTCAAATAAGTCTGTATTCAATCCCAAACACCAGCAAGTTTTGTACTCAAAATATTCTTAGAAATTTATACCGATACGTAATGTGTGGTCTTTGTGTTTCCAGTCATTAGCCAATAAACCGAAACCATATCCAAGATAAACTCCTTTATATACATAAAGACCAAAGCTTAAATCAAAAGCAAATGCGCTATTCCAATCTAAATATTCGTTTGTTATACCTCCATAACCTAAGTCCATAGCCATAAAAGCTTTTAGGTTTGGTCCGAAAGAAGGAGAAAATCCACGAGCACCTGCCATGATTTTCAATTCATGTGAATTGACATACTTATCATAATCAAAGTCGTACTTTAACACAGGCAAATCAAGTGCAACCCATTTATTAATACCATATTGTGCACGTCCGCCTAATTCCAATTGTGAACCTACACCCATTTCTGCTGCAAAAGAAAAACCTTTCTCATTCTGTGCCATTAATGTTGTAGCACCTAATACAAATGCCACCAACAATGAATAAATTTTCTTAATCATAACTCTATTTGTAAATTATAATTTTACGAAAATACAAAATTATAGTATCAATACTTACCAATAAAACAATTTTAACTTTCAGTGCGGAATCCAATAACTCATAAAGTACGGCCTATTGCAAACTCTATCTCTATCAGTTATAAATTCTAAGATTGACACCAGTCTTATTTACCAGCAGTAAAAAGCAGAGTTAAAGTTTTGGTAATAAGATTAAAATAATTAACTTTACAGCAAAAAGAAAAATTGAGTGGGAGTAAAGATGATAGCAGGCTGGAAGAATATATAAAGGTAGCTTGATATATTTCTTTATCAGAAAATTTAAATAGGTTTTTAAAACAGTGTGTCTTGTATTTTTATATAGAGGACACACTGTTTTTATATAATATTTAATAGCAATGTTATATCTAATATTGAGATAAACATTTCTGTGTTTAGTATTGTTGTTTTTATCGGATCGTCCAAAAAGGTCTGGTAAAAATTACAATTATGGAGAAAATATTTAGAATCTGTTTTATTGCAGTTTTATTGGGGCTGTTTATGCCTGTTCATGCACAGAAAAAAAAGATGTCCCCGTTATTTAATGATGATTTTATTATACTTACGGGGAAAAACGGACCGAGTTGCAAAGACATTGTCAATATATTCAGGGAGACAAGGTCTTTACATTTTCAAGATCCGGATGCTCCGCGTTTCCTTTTAGTAGATCAAAAACATCAGATGGCTTTAGGTATCGGAGGATATGTGAGACTTACTACATCGTATGATTTTCGAGGAATTTCGGACAATGTAGATTTTGTGCCTTATGATATTCCTACACCGGCAAATCCTGCCGAGAAGAGTCAGTATCAAATGGATGCTTCGACATCACGTATTTTTTTGAAATTGGTGGGAAACAATAAAGCTTTAGGAAAATTTTCCGCTTATATCGAAACTGATTTTCGGGGAGAACATCATACGTTAAGATTACGTCAGGCATATGTATCGATGAGAGGATTTTTATTGGGACAGTCTTGGAGTGCTTTTTCTGATTTGGCATCGATCCCTCCGACAATCGATTTTGAAGGGCCTAATGCCAATACAACTTTGAGAAATGTTCAAGTAAGATATACCTATAATATAAATAAACATTGGCAGATAGCCATTGCAGCAGAAAATCCAAATCCGGATATTACTTATGGAACTTATTCCCGAAGTATCAAGCAGCGTATGCCGGATATTCCTGCTTATATACAATATAATTGGGGAGCTTCGAGCCATATTCGGGTAACCGGATTATTTCGAGGATTGAGTTATCGAAACATGGTTACGGAAAATAATCGGACGTTGGTGGGATGGGGTGCTCAATTGAGTGGACTGGCAACCTTGTTTCCGGGTTTTACATTTTATTATCAGGGAACGTACGGAAAAGGTATTTCTCAGTATATCGATGATTTAGATAGTAACAATTCAGATCTTGTCCCTGATCCATGCTCTGAAGGGCGTTTACAGGCTTTACCGGTTTTAGCCTTTTTAGGTGGAGTGAAATATGCTTTTACATCCAAATGTTTTGCTTCGGCATCTTATAGTCAGGTACGTTTATATTCCCGACATGGCTATTATGATGCAGAAGGTTATAAATATGGACAATATGCTGTTGGAAATGTATTTTGGAATGTGACACCCAATTGTCAGTTGGGCGTAGAATATTTGTATGGTCGTCGTATGAGTATGGATAAAAGTTGCGGTCATGCAAACCGTATTCAGGCAATGGTGCAATACAATTTTTGATAATGTTTATCTTTCATGATTCTTCAGATATATTAATATCCATAAAAAACAGCTTTGGAAAAACTTCCCAAAGCTGTTTTTTATGGATATTATTGGTTAATAATACTCTATTTCGTATCTTTGCGGAAAGGGATTATTATTTTGTTTTTTTAATTGCAGATCGTTTAGCATTTCTTAGGGATTGTTTTGCTAATATCTGATCTGATAATTGGTGTTGTATCTGTCCTATATATATTTGGTATTGGAATGAGAAAAGTAGCTCTATTTGCTGTTCTGGCAATATTTTTAATGTCTTGTAGTGAAACCAAGCGTGTTACTTATTTACAAAAGGTCGAAAGCCTTCCTGTAGAAGTTTTACAGCAAAAGTCTTTGTTGGCAGATCCTCGTATTGTTCCGGGAGATTTGTTATCTATCTCTGTGGGGTCGGATAGTCCGGAATCCGTATCGATTTTTAATAAGCTATCTTCTTCTTCAGGTACTACCGAAAATGCGATGACTTCCTCTTCTGTTTCCGATAATTCGACCTATCTTGTCGATAATAAAGGAATAATTGATTTCCCGATTATCGGTAAATTGAATGTCGGGGGAATGACCCGTACCGAAGCCGAAGAGTTTATAAAGTTTAAGATATATCCTCAATATGTAAAAAAAGAACCGACAGTAACTATCCGTGTCGAAAACTTTAAGATTGCCGTATTGGGCGAAGTGAAAGCTCCGAGTATTTATAATGTTCCGAATGAGAGAGTTTCCGTATTAGAGGCTGTTGCGATGGCCGGAGACTTGCAGCTTACCGGACGCCGGGATAATGTGCTATTGATTCGTTTTAAAGGTGATGGTTCTAAAGAAGTAGCTCGCATCAATCTGAATGATCCGAATTTGTTATTCTCTCCATATTTTTATTTGCAGCAAAATGATATATTGTATGTCGAGCCGAACAAATCGAAGGCCCGGACTGCTTATACCGTACCTCCGATGCTGACCTTAAGTTTGAGCATTCTTTCCACATTATTGGGAATTACTAATATTATAGTTACATTAACTCGTTAATACAGTTTTGAATGGATTCGAAGGATATTCTCTCACAAGAAGAAGGGCAAGATAAAGCAGTCGATTTTAGAGAAATACTTTTTAATTATTTGGTTCATTGGAAATGGTTCGTTGCCAGTATTATAGTGGCGATGGGTATTGCTTTTTTCATCTTGGCACGTAAAAATAATGTTTATACGGTAACGGCCTCTGTTTTGATGAAAAATGATAAGAGCGGTGCTACTCCCGATATGTTGATGATGGAGAGTTTGGGAATGGCATCCGTTAAAAACAATCTTGAAAATGAAGTTGAGATCATGCGTTCCAAAAACGTGATGCTTCAGGTTGTCATGGATCTGGAGTTATATACAAATTATGTAATGAAAAAAGGAATGCGTAAGATAGACCTCTACAAAGATACTCCGATAGAATTATCTATTGATAGTGCAACAGTGAGGAGTTTAGTATTTCCGATAACTATACATGCCGTTCCGAAATCAAGTGAAGATTATGATGTAAAAGTTTCTTACAATGGAGAAAACAAGTCATTAATTTTGACAGCTAACCCTTTGCCGGTAAATATCGGGGATATTTCATTCACTATGACCCGCAATTTTGCTGTACAACTTCCTGAAGAAGATATTATAATTACTGTATCGAATCCGAGAAATATGGCGAATTATCTTTCGAAAGCCATTGTTGCAGATGCATTGAGCAAGGGATCTACGATATTGACTCTTTCATTGAATACTTTTAATATTGCGAAGGCTAAAGACGTACTTAATCGTGTCGTATTTTATTATAATGAATTAAGTATGGCAGAGAAGAATCGAGTAGCATTGAATACAGAACGATTTATCGATGAACGTATTGTCTCTATATCCAAGGAATTAGGAAATGTTGAGAAACAGGCGGAAAATTTCCGAAAAGCACATAAGTTGACAGATGTGAAGAATGAAGGAGAGAAGTTCACGACGGAGTTATCGGAGACCGAAAAAAAATTATTCGAATTGGAGACGCAGTTAAATCTGGTCGATTATGTAGATCAGTTTGTTTCCAATAAGCAACATGTGTATACGCCTATTCCTTATTTGGGTATTACTGATGCCGGATTCTCCGAATTAATTAATAAATATAACCAAATGCTACTCGTTCGAGAACGTTTGTTACGCTCTTCTTCTGAAGATAATCCTTTGATTACGGATATAAACCATGATATATCTGATTTAAGAAAGGGGGTTTTGAGCGGTATAATTTCTGTTCGTAAAGGATTAAATATAGAAAAAAAGGATTTGCAGGCTAAAAATCGTCAACTTAATAATATGGTAGCATCGGTTCCTGAAGTTGAAAGAGAATTAACGGAAATTATGCGCCAGCAATCTATTAAAGATAAATTGTATGTTTTCCTATTGGAGAAGAGAGAAGAGAATTCCTTAAATAAGACGTTGACAGTCCCTGTTGCCAGTATTGTCGATACTCCCGATGTGACGGGAGGTCCTGTCGAGCCTAATAAACCTAAGACTTTTTTGATTGCATTTGTTTTTGGTCTTTCGATACCTGCATTATTTATCTTTTTAAAAGATATGTTCAATGTAAAATTTAAAGATCGTATGGATGTAGAGCGTTTGACTTCTGTCCCTGTTTTAGGAGAAATAGCAAAGAACGATACTGGCGATCAGTTTGTCGTAAAGGCAAAATCGACAGCTCCCATTGTCGAATTATTTCGGCTGGTTCGAAATAGTTTGCAATTTATGTTGAATGAACCGGACAAAAAGGTAATAAATGTTACGTCTACCGTGACACAAGAAGGTAAGACATTCTTTTCGATGAATTTGGCTTTGAGTTTTGCTTTGACAAACAAAAAAGTGATATTGGTGGGTTTAGATATTCGCAGGCCTCAGTTGAAAAAACATTTTTCTATTATGACGAATAAAGGGATCACCTCATATCTTTCAGGTCAGGAAACTGATTTAGATGGATTGATAGTTCCTTCCGGCATGTCTGAATATCTCGATCTATTACCCGCCGGTCCTATCCCTCCTAATCCGAATGAATTGCTTACAAATTCTCGTTTAGATCAGGTGTTTGAGATATTGCGTGAAAAATATGATTACATTATTGTCGATACTGCTCCGGTCGGAATGGTTTCAGATACTTTTTTGCTGAATCGTTTGGCAGATGTTAACTTATATGTTACGAGAGCTAATTATTCTTCGAAAAAATATTTGGCATTACTGAATAGTTATGTGGCAGATAAAAGACTGACGTCAACTTATTTGATCGTTAATGCAGTCGATATGCAGGCTCACTCTTATAGTTATAGAAAATATGGTTATGGCTACGGTTACGGGTATGGCTCTAAGTATAGTTATAGTTCTGCTTATGGTTATGGCGGAAATGGTAGCGATGAGAATCAGAAAAATAAAAAGAGGAAGAAGTGTTGGTTTTAGGAAATATAATCCGGAACATGAAACTGGTAAAAATAAGGGTGTACAAAATTGTATATCCTTTTTTTATTGATCTCTGTATTCTGGGTGTCTCTGTAACCAAATTACGGCATAACTGCAAGTTGCTGACGGTTTGAGACGGTTGTTTATAGCATAGTCGTACGCCGCTTTTACCAGTTGTGACGCAACTCCTTGTCCTCCGATTTGAAAGGGAACTACGGTATGGAGTATATCGAGCTTTCCGTTTCTAATTTGATAGGAAACATATCCGGTATAGCCGTTGATTATCATACTGAATGTTTTTCGTTCTGGGTCATGAATAATTTCCATTTCTTTTTTATTATGATTATGAAAAAACAGGTTGCTTTAAAGCAACCTGTTTAATTAAATTGTTGATATAAAACTTTCCTTATTTAGTCTTGACTTCAATTTCCGGAGCAATGAGTTTATACCCTTTACCGTGGATATTGATAATTTCGATCGAAGGATCATCTTTCAGGTGTTTACGTAATTTAGTGATGTAAACATCCATACTGCGGGCATTGAAATAATTGTCATCGATCCATATTGTTTTCAATGCAAAATTACGTTCCAAAATCTCATTTACATGAGCGCACAAAAGACTTAGTAATTCTGATTCTTTTGTCGTCAGTTTGGTTACTTTATCACCGATAGACAAAACTTGTTTCTGAGTATCGAATGTAAAGTTTCCGATTTTGTACATAGTAACTTCTTTTCCTTTTTTCCCTTTTACCCGGCGCAAGATAGCTTCAATTCTGAATACCAGCTCTTCCATACTGAAAGGTTTGGTAATATAGTCGTCTGCACCGATTTTGAATCCTTCGAGAATATCTTCTTTTAACGATTTAGCAGTCAAGAAAATAATAGGTACTTCGCTGTTTATGGTACGAATCTCTTGAGCGAGAGTGAAACCATCTTTTTTAGGCATCATTACGTCCAGTACACATAAATCGTATTTACCTTTTAAAAAGGCTTTATATCCGCTTTCTCCATCTGAGAAAAGATCCGCTGCATAACCTTTTGCTTGCAAATATTCTCTTAACAACATGCCAAGATTTTCATCATCTTCGCACAGTAATATACGCAATCTTTCTTCCATAATTATTTGTTTTTTATTAGAGGTAATATAATTATAAATTTTGTTCCTACATTCAGTTCGCTTTCTGCACGGATTGTTCCGTTCAGATCGTGTATGATCTTATGCACATATGCCAGCCCTAAACCGAATCCTTTGACATTATGCACATTTCCGGTCGAGACACGGTAGAATTTTTCGAATATCTTTTTCAGGTCTTCTTTTTTAATACCTATTCCATTGTCTTGAATCGATATTTCGACCTTATCGTTGTCTAAAATACGGGTTCGTATGAATAAGGACAACGGAACATCCTCCCGTGCATATTTTACTGCATTGTCCAATAGATTGAAAATTACATTCGTAAAATGCATTTCATCTACTTTTACCCATGCATCTTCAGCTTCGAGATCGGCTTCTATCGTACCCCCGTATTTTTCAACTTTCAGTTTGAATGTGCTCATTACGCTGGTAATAATGCCGTTGACATCTACCGTATTGAGTTTCATCATAGTTTTTTGTCTTTCGAACATAGACATTTGTAGAACTTTCTCTACCTGAAAACGAAGCCTTTTCGTTTCATCGTTTATAACACCCGATATATGTTGAAACATCTGAGGACTTTTAGCTACTGCCGGATCTTTCAGCATTTGTGCAGCTAAAGAAATCGTAGAAATCGGAGTTTTAAATTCATGAGTCATATTATTGATGAAATCATTCTTCATTTCAGTCAATTTCTTTTGCCGGAATGCTGTTACGATAGTAAAAATAAAAGTAATCAACATTACCATCGTAAAAGCAAAAGAGGGGATCATGAACCGTATCGAACTGAAAATATAATTGCTTTTTGTCGGAAAATATACTTTCAAATAATTAAGTCGGTTCGGCGGATCGTTCGGAAAAAGAATCTGAGTGAATAATGCCGATTCTTTTTGGGGCGCATATTCTGGAGTATTATAAACCGTTTTTCCGTTTTTATTGATAATTGCATATTGAAATGGGATGTTCAATCCGTTATTTTGCAATTCCGATTTCAGATAATTTTCGATCTTTCTTGCATCGACCCGCTCCATAATCGGTTTATTGCTGGCTGTACTTAAAATGTTAAGTATTACCTCATCCAATAATCCCTTTTGATAAAGATACTGTCCTTTCAGCATCTCTTGCATCCCTCTGTATGTTTTAGTTATCGAGTTATTGTCCTCTTTAGGAGTAACTGAAACTTTAGGTTGCATCATTATCGTGCTCGTCAGTTCTTTAAAGCTGAAATTTGATACTGTGCCGTCAGGAGAAACAATAGAAAACTGGTGGTGTGTTGAAATTACATCTTTACCTAAAGTTTTACTAGTACCCCGTTCGAATGAGAGCAGACGCTTCTGCGTTTCCTCAATATCTTCGGCCAAATAACGTTTTGTTTCATCTTGTTCTAAAGTTGTCGACACATCGTATAGGCTGCGTTTTACCGCTTCGGAAAATTGCTCGTTCCTCATCCTCACCATATTTTCCATATAGCTGATCTGCATATAGAGCAACCCGATAAAGGTAAGTGCCATAATTGCTGCCAATAACCATATTGTCGATTTCTTCATAATCGTTTATCCGGTAAATTATTTTTTATAGAGCTTGATTCAGTAATTTTTTTTGAATTTTGCCTTTCATTCCCCAATATTTTCAACATTTTTATTAGATAAACAACCTTGTTCGCTTTTTGTTTAACAGAATAATGAATTTTTTTAGGAATTCTCTGTTTAACATTTCAGTGCGAATTTAACATATAAATGTTTACAAACAAAAAGTCGTCAAGCTATTGACGACTTTTTATTAATATTTAACAATATCACTGTTTGAATTTTCAATATCATTATTCTGTACCTTGTGAGGCCTCATATGCTTTCAGCAATTTTTCTTGAATGTCGGACGGAACTAATTCATATGATGAATATTTCATTGTGAAAGATGAACGACCTCCGGTAATAGAACTCAGTGAAGTAGAGTAAGATGCCATTTCTTTTAAAGGTACTTTGGCACTGATTTTTTCAAAACCTTTTTCACTCGACATTCCCATGATGATTGCCCGGCGTCCTTGCAAATCACTCATGACGTCACCCATTTTATCCGATGGAACTAAAACTTCAACATCATATATAGGTTCTAGAATTTTAGGTCCGGCATTTTTGAATGCTTCGCTGAACGCATTTCTTCCGGCTAAACGGAATGAAATCTCATTAGAATCTACAGGGTGCATTTTTCCGTCATAAACACATACTCTGACATCGCGGGCATAAGAGCCGGTTAGAGGCCCTTGTTCCATACGGTCCATTAGTCCTTTTAATATAGCTGGTAGAAAACGTGCATCAATAGCACCGCCTACAATACAATTAACAAATACGAGTTTACCTCCCCATTCAAGATCGATTACTTGAGTATCCCGTACATTCATCTTATATTCTTGATTATTGAAACGGTAACTTTCCGGAGCGGGCATTCCTTCGTAATAAGGTTCAATAATTAAATGTACTTCTCCGAATTGTCCAGCTCCACCCGATTGTTTTTTGTGACGATAATCTGCTCGGGCAGCTTTAGTAATCGTTTCACGATAAGGAATTTTCGGCTCTTTATATTCGACAGCTATTTTGTCGTTATTTTCAATACGCCACTTTAAAGTTCTTAAATGAAATTCTCCCTGTCCCGAAACTATAGTTTGTTTCAGTTCTTTAGATTGTTCTATAATCCAAGTCGGATCTTCTTCGTGCATTCGGGTAAGAATTTCACTTAGTTTTTCGGCATCGGCTTCATTAACCGGTTTTATGGCTCTTTGGAATTTCGGATCTGGGTATTTTACGAAGTCAAAGACATACTCGCAGTTTTTATCATCGAGTGTATTTCCTGTGCGTACATCTTTTAGTTTGACTGTCGCACCGATATCTCCGGCAACCAGTTCTTCTATTTTTGTTCTTATTTGTCCGCATACGCAGAACATTTGGGCGATACGTTCTTTTGTCCCGCGATTTATATTTTGCAGGTCGTCTCCTTCCTTTATAGTACCGGACATTACTTTAAAGTAAGAGACTTCACCGATATGGGGTTCTACTGTTGTTTTGAAAAAATATAAACTTGTGGGGCCTTTCGCATCGGGAGCTACTTCAATACCATCAGTTGTGACCGGTTTGGGCATTTCACTTACAAACGGGACTACGTTTCCAAGAAATTCCATCATTCGGCGCACTCCCATGTCTCTTAATGCACTGACACAAAATACCGGAAACATACTACGGGTAATTAGACCTTTCCGAATACCCTCACGCATTTCATCTTCGGTCAAGATTCCTTGGTCAAAGAATTTTTCCATGAGTCCTTCATCATTTTCGGCTGCAGCTTCTATTAGTTTCTGATGCAGGTCTGCTGCCTTTTCTTTTTCTTCGGCAGGAATCTCCAGAACTTCAGGAGTTCCGCCTTCCGGTTTCCATTTATACATTTTCATTTTCAGAACATCTATCATTGCGTTGAATGACGCCCCGCAGGAAATCGGATATTGTATTTGTACTATTTTGTTTCCGAAAGATTCTCGGAGTTGTTCTATGGTGTTGTCGTAATCGGCTTTTTCTCCATCTAATTGATTCATCGCGAAGATTACCGGTTTATGCAAAGTCTCGGTATATCGAAATATGTTTTGAGTACCGACTTCAACACCGTATTGAGAGTCAATAACAATTACACCGGTATCGGTAACGTTGAGAGCAGTAATAGCGCTTCCAACGAAATCATCAGACCCCGGGCAGTCGATGACATTGAGTTTTTTTCCTAAAAATTCGGCATAAAAAACGGTGGAAAACACAGAATAACCATACTCTCGTTCCACCGGGAAATAGTCTGAAACCGTGTTTTGAGCATCTACGGTTCCTCTACGTTTTATAACCCCACACTCGAAAAGCATAGCTTCTGCAAGTGTGGTTTTCCCAGATCCTTTACTACCCAATAGGGCGATGTTTTTAATCTCATGAGACTGATATACTTTCATAACGGTCATGATTTAAGGTGAGACAATCAGTGATTTCCCTGTGAATTTTTCACAGAGCGTTCGCAAATTATATAATTAAAATGAAAAAAGCAATCTGCCGCACTGTGTTAGAAAACAGTGTTTTTGAACACTGATCATTTTTGTTCTTTAACTTCTGAAAAATATTATCTTTGTTTATAATTATGGCAGGACTCTATATACATATTCCTTTTTGTAAAAAACGTTGTATTTACTGTGATTTTTATTCCAGTATCGATATGTCTCAGAAAGAGAGGTATATTCGGGCATTAAGTAGAGAATGGCAAGGCCGGTGTACGGAATTGGGAAATGTAAATATCGATACGGTTTATTTAGGTGGCGGAACACCGTCACAGTTGTGTATTTCAGAATTAGACTCATTGTTCGATAGTTTAATCGGTATTGATTGGGGACAATGTAAAGAAGTTACTATCGAAGTTAATCCGGATGATCTTACAAAAGATTATGTCGGAGGGCTTGTGTCATTGCCGGTGAACCGGATTAGTATGGGAATTCAGAGTTTTAAGGATTCAGACCTTCTTTTTTTAAATCGGAGGCATACCTCTTTGCAAGCTGTTAATGCAGTAAAATTGTGTCAAGATGCCGGGTTCGAAAATTTGAGTGTCGATTTGATATATGGTTTGCCGGGCCAGACATTGGAGTCTTGGGAACAAAATGTAAAAAAGGCTATAGCCTTGAAAATCCCTCATATATCGGCATATAATTTGATTTATGAGGAGGGAACGGGGCTTTCAACATTATTGAGAAAGGGAAAAGTGCGGGAATGTGACGAAGAGCTTGCTTTACAAATGTTCGGATTATTAATCGATATGTTGGAGCAAGAGGGTTTCGAACATTATGAGATTTCTAATTTTGCCTTGCCCGGACGCTATTCGCGTCATAATACTGCATATTGGCAAAATGTACCTTATTTAGGTATCGGGGCTTCAGCTCATAGCTATAACGGTTATACTCGCTCATGGAATGTGCCCGATTTGAGACAGTATTGCGATAAAATAGAATCGGGAAATATGGCATATACTGTAGAACAATTGTCTTTTGATGATCTGTATAATGATTTTGTCCTGACTTCTTTACGGACAATGTGGGGACTTGATCTGGACAAAGTCAAGTTTTTGTATGGGAATGACCGTTATATGTACTGTTTACAACAAGCATTGATTCATATCCAATCCGGCAATTTGATTATGTCTGAGAAACATTTACGCCTTACTCGGAAGGGTCTTTTTATTTCCGACACGATTATGTCAGATCTTTTTTATGTTGATTAAAAAAGGTTGTTTGGCCTATTTTATTGGGGATAGGATAAAATTGGTTTTCACAAAACTTCAAATTATCAAATTATTTAATCGTATTTTAACATGATAGAGAGGAGATGAGGGGCATTATGCATCATTTGTAATCGGGTAGGCTCGTTAATAATTTTCTATAAAATTTGAACGGGCTTTCGTTGCGATTCAACAATTCATCATAAATTCGTGTTATTAAAAAACGTATGAATAATAAGTAAAGAGAAACAGATGATACCTTTTAAACCGATTACTTTGTCCGATAAGAAAGAAATAACAACATATACATTATCCAGTAATTCCCGGAATTGTGATTTTTCTTTTGCTAATATGTGCAGTTGGCGTTTTTTGTATGATAGCGAGTATGCCATTATTGACGACTCGTTGTTGATACGCTTTTATATAGAAGATCGTCGTCCTGCATATATGATGCCGTTGGGGAACGGATCGTTGGAAAAGATGATAAATCTATTAGACGATGACGCCCGTTCTATGGGACATACACTTTGTTTGTTGGGAATAACTCCGGAAGCTAAAAATCAGCTTGAAAAAATTCTCCCTGGCAAGTTTCGTTTTATCCCTGAACGAGATTATTTCGATTATATCTATTTACGTTCCGATTTAGCGTATTTAGTCGGTAAGAAATATCAGCCGAAAAGAAATCATATTAATCGATTCCGGCAAGAGTACGATAATTATCGTTATACCCCTCTTACATTGGATATAATTCCGCAGTGCCTCGAATTGGAAACAAAGTGGTGTAAAGAGAATAATTGTTCAGATAATGAAGATTTGTTGAATGAGCGCTGTTCAATGACTTATGCACTGCAACATTTCGAAGAATTAGGTATTATGGGAGGAGCTATTTGGGTAGGAGGTGAGATCGTGGCATTCACTTTTGGTGCGCCTATAACCCATGATACTTTCGGGGTACATGTTGAAAAAGCCGATACGGATATTGAAGGAGCTTATGCCGTGATTAATCAAGAATTTGCTCAACATATTCCAGAACAATATATTTATATTAACCGAGAAGAAGATTTAGGTATTCCCGGATTGAGAAAAGCCAAATTATCTTATCATCCGGCTATCTTATTAGAGAAAAATGTTGCGATTCTTCATCATGTATAAAAATAATTTTTTATGATTGATAAACAACAAGTCGTCGATTTATGGCAAGAATGTTTCAATGATTCTGAAGCGTTTGTCCGGCTCTACTTTTCTACGAAGTACACAGAAGAAAACACTCTTGTGCATATTGAAAACGGGAAAGTACTGTCGGCTTTACAGATGTTGCCTTATTCGATGACTTGTTGGGGAAGAGAACTTCGTATCTCTTATATTTCCGGAGCTTCGACTTGGCCGGAAGCAAGAGGGCGGGGACTGATGAAAGATTTGTTGACAGAAGCTTTTAGAATAATGAGATCGAGAGATGTTCATTTCTCTACACTGATTCCGGCAGAATCATGGCTTTTCGATTTTTATAGAAGACTTGGTTACGGGACGGTTTTCTATTCTTGTATGAAGAATTATGAAGTTACCCCTATCAAAAAATACCCTTTGTCTCATAGTTATTCTGAAGAAGAACTATATGCTTATTTTATGATTTCTATGGAAAAAAGACCGTGTTGTATTCAACATTCTTTTCAAGATTTCCAGATTATTCTTGCAGATTTATATCTTGCGGGTGGAAAAGTATTTGCGGTTTCCGGAGATAGAGGGCATATAGGAGGATTGGCCTTAGTCGTTCCGGATTCCGGAAAGGTTTGGATAAAAGAGTGGATGTATGATAATGATGAAATGAAAAAAAAGCTGCTTTTCGAAATAGAATCTCTCTATCCCCGACATGAAATTGTTTCGATCATTCCGGTTTCGCATGAAGAAGGGACTCCTTTCGGTATGATGAGGATTATCGACGCTTCTATGATTTTGCAGTATTATGCCGCGGCATATCCGGAAATTGATATGACTATTTCTCTTAGGGATGAACAGATACCTTCGAACACGGCAACTTATATATTAGAAAAGGGCTTTTGTAAGAAAAAGCCCTTTCAATGCGACAATGTCGGTTTTATATTTTCACCGGCAAAACTTGTTGAGAGAATATTTTCTAATAAATCTTGCCCCGTTCCATGTATGTCTTTAATGTTGAATTAGCGACAGAATCTAAATATATAATACGACGGTAAGACTCATCAGCCCTATAAATATCCACAACATAACTCCCTGCACAAGCGGTTTTATACCTACATGTTTTAATACTTGACGAGACAATCCCGCTCCGATAAGAAATAGTGTGACAGTCAGACCTTTCTTGGCTGCCCATACTATACTGCCGCTGATATTCTCGGGAATGGACAGATAAGTATTAGCGATCATGGCTAATACGAAAAAGAGAATAAACCAAGGAATAGATACCTTATTCGATTTTTCTTTGAAAATAAAAGTCGTGACAAATGCCAACGGTATTATCCAGAGAGCTCGGGTAAGCTTTACCATAGTGGCGACTTCAAGGGCTTTTTGCCCGTATGCTGCTCCTGCACCGACAACAGAACTCGTATCATGTATGGCTATTGCCGCCCAAAGTCCGAATTGTTCTTGAGTCATATTTAACAAGTGTCCTATCGGAGGAAAAATAAAAAGGGCGATAGCATTGAGGATAAATATTGTTCCTAAAGACACAGACATTTGATTGTCATCTGCACGAAGCACCGGAGCTACTGCAGCGATGGCACTACCTCCGCATATCGCAGTTCCGGAAGAAATCAGATAAGAAGTTTTCCGGTTTACGTGCAACCATTTTCCGATCAGAAATCCGATGATCATAACCGATGCTACCGAAACGATGGTAAAAATCATGCCTTCTTTCCCTGCCTGTAATGACTCATGAAGGTTCATTCCGAAACCTAACCCGACAACCGAAAACTGTAATAAATATTTAGATGTTTTTTTGCTGAATTTAGGATATGGCTGCCCTAAAGTCAAGGCAAACGCTAATCCTATAAATAATGCGATTGCAGGAGTGACCTGCGGTAAAAGACACACTAAAAATAATACGATAAACAAAGGCTTATCGTATTTCTTGAAAAAACTGCTCATATTTTATTTTTGTTGTTTAGGCTTAATATTTTCGATACGACCAGAAACCGTCGGCTGTTTCATGGCTCTGATAACCAAATAAATTCCGGCTAAAACAAATGGGATGCTCAATAACTGTCCCATATTGAGTATCATATTTTCTTCAAAATCTTCTTGATTGTTTTTCAAAAACTCGATACAGAATCTGGACAGGAAAATTCCGATTAAAAATACTCCGAAGATAAGTCCCGGACGGTTTCCCGCATTCCGTTTCCAATACATATACATCAATAAAATAAAGACAATAATATAACATATCGCCTCATATATTTGAGTAGGATGGGACGGTGCGGTAAAAATCGGTTCTGCACCTAAATAATGCCATTGATGAAGGTTTTCAATAAACCGGAATCCCCACGGCAGATCGGTCGGGTGACCGAAGATCTCATGATTCATCAGATTTCCCATACGTATAAGCGCACCGACAAGGGCAACCGGAATTACGAGACGGTCGAATGCCCATAACGGATTGCGATGAGTTACTCGCTTGGAATAGATTAATAAAGCTATAATGATACCGATTGCACCGCCATGGCTGGCAAGCCCGCCTTCCCATATTTTAAAAATATCTAATGGATGGGCTGAGTAATATTCCCATCCGTAGAAAAAGCAATGTCCGAGCCGTGAACCTATGACTGTCGCGATGACTACATAGATAAAGATTTTATCGCACCATCCGGTAGGGGCATTGTCATGCTTGAATATTTTGTCTTCGATTTGGTATCCTAATAAAAAGCCGATAGCAAAAAATAACCCGTACCAGCGGATTTCTCTTGTAAAAATAGTAAAGATTGCCGGATCGACAGTCCAAGTGACAACATCTAACATCTGATCGTTTGTATTTGATTTTGTAAAAAAAGCCTTGTCAATATCTATTTTATTGACAAGGCACAAAGGTAAGAATATTTTCGTAAGAATTTATATCTTAATACCTGTATAAATTTATACAAGTCAGATTTGAAAAAAGCAAAGATGACTTGATGATATTTCCTTATTTCTTACACAAGATGTTTGATCAAAGTTTCTCTGTCACCGTAAAGCATATCGATAACAGGTATTTCGATCATAGTATAGCATCCCGGTTGTTGGAGTAATGAAGCTCGGGCTACACCGACCAGATTTTGTGCGGTCAAAGCCGGATTATTGATTTTCATATTGAATTCGAAAAGCTGGTTTTGGGTAGTTCCCGATACACCTTTACGGGTCATGTGTACTCCATGTCCCATATCGAGAAGAGCATTGACGTCTTCTACTTGCATGACGTGCGTTTCGTCATTTATAAAATAGGCATCGTTTTTGATAGCTTTAGCAACTTCTTCGAATTTGTAACCGTCTTTCAACTCGATATATACCATTCGCCGGTGGATACCTGTTCCGAGAGGAATTGTCATAGATAATGCAGCTTTTACGCCTTCTACGGCTTTTACGGCAACAGTGTGTCCCATACTCATACCGGGACCGAAGTTTGTATAAGTGATGCCTTTAGGAGCACAAGCTTCCATTAAAGCACGGACGATCGAGTCACTGCCCGGATCCCATCCTGCTGCTGTAATCGATACGGAGTTATGTTTTTTGGCGATAGCGTCGAGTCGGCTGCGTAAATCTGCGATTTGTGTATGAATGTCGAAACTGTCTACAGTATTGATACCTAAGGATAAAGCTTTAATTGCAAAATCTTCGACTTTACGGGTTGGAGTACACAGAATTGCGACTGCAACATCTTGAAGGTTTTCTATGCCTTCGACAACAGGGTATTCTTTTAATTCGTCTGGAACGTTGTTTGCATCTCGGCGAACGATACCTGCTATTTCAAAGTCCGGTGCAGCTTGTAAAGCTTCCAGAACGTATTTACCGATATTACCGTATCCTACGATAGCTGCTCTTATTTTTTTCATTTTGTTATCTGTTTATATATTTATCTTGAAATATGCTACTAAAACGCTGACAAAGATAGATATTTTCTTTATAGTACGAAATAATTTGGGCTTTACTGTATTGGTTTTAATTAATTTTTTTATTTCGTGAGGTTGAATATCGACATTCGCTTTTTGTATTTTAATCCGAAAGCAAGGAGTTTTCGATCTTTTTATTTAAAGAGTTATAGTATCTTTGCATTTTGAAGTTACGAAAAGAGTGTAATTTATTGGAAATGAGCGTAGGTTAATTGCTCT
>NZ_CEWDCG010000041.1:0-17511 GCF_982436375.1 Coprobacter sp.
CTTTTGTTTAATTGCATATATTTCTTGTGTTTTATCTATGAAAAGCATACTGAATTTATTAACGTTTTTGTTTATTTCAATATGTACGGCGATTGCTGCATCTCCAAAAGAGTATGGGTTATATATTCGAACATATCCATACCCCAAAGACGAATTTACCAGTGTCGTATTAGAAAATGGGTATCCGATAAGAACTTTCCAAAAGAAACTCACTTTAAGTTTCAGTATATTCACAAGAGAAGAAAATGTTTTTGGTAGCATATTCCGAATAATAACCAACAATAATCAGAATATAGATTTATTGTATAGCGTTGATAAAAATGATAAGCGCTACCCTATTTTAGTCACAGGTAAAACAGTACATCCTCTTTCTGACGAGAATGTAAAAAAAGGAGTATGGGTTAACGTCTCAATAAGTATTGACCCTAAGACCGGTGATATAAACCTGATCTATGATAAGACTTCCGCATTTATTAAATTTCCGGAATTGAAAGATACCGAGAGTGTTCGAATCGCTTTTGGATATTGTCCGTTTGAAAACTTTTCTTTAGCAGATGTTGCATCAGTCAATGTCAAAGACATAACTATCAACAGAGGGAAAGAAGAAATACGAAGATGGAAATTGGGTCATCATGACGGAAATACTTGTTATGACGAGCTATTTTACAAACCTGCGACTACCTATAACCCTCATTGGATTATCGACCAATACATAACTTGGAACAAATTATATTCCGCGA
Organism: Coprobacter sp.; assembly: GCF_982436375.1. NCBI lineage: Bacteria > Pseudomonadati > Bacteroidota > Bacteroidia > Bacteroidales > Barnesiellaceae > Coprobacter > Coprobacter sp. The sequence continues at coordinate 741 of NZ_CEWDCG010000041.1, forward strand.
CGTTCGATTCATCTCTTTCTATAGCGTTTGATCCTAATATAGGGACTTTTTATATGGCTACGGATAAAAATAATTTATATGTGTACCATCTTGGAGAAAAGAAAACAGATACAATTTCTATAAAAGGAGGAGAAATAGCATCAAATTATCCTAATCAATTAGTGTTTATCTCTGATCAGAATCAACTTCTCTCATATAACTTGGATGAGAACATATACTCATCGTTGAACCCTATCAGCCATCGATGGGGCAATAATATAGTCTCCCAAAAGGACCATGATTATTGGAACAATACTTGTGTATTTAACCCTGAAGATTCCAGTCTGATTAGTTTTGGAGGATATGGACATTATCGTTATAATAATGAACTCTTGATCAGCTATCCGTTCCATACGAAGCCTCAACAGAGATATATATTAAAAGAGATAGATCCACGATATTCATGTGCCTCAGTGATAGTCAATGATACTTTGTATGTTTTTGGCGGACGAGGATGCCCATCCGGAAGGCAAGAATTATCTCCACAAAATTATTATGATTTATATGCTATTGATTTAAAGACTTATAATGTACACAGATTATGGCAACATATCACCCCAATAGAAGGAGGAGAATTCCAACCTTGCGAACACATGATTTATGATAAAGCCAATAATTGTTTTTATGTATTCTGCACCCAAGAAGGAGGAGTATTAATAAAAATAAATAGAGACAATCCCCAATATATATTTCTCCCAACAATTAAATAAACTATATTTAGTCATACATGAAGCTGAGGTATCGGGAAAATCTTATGTAGAAATTTACGAATTAGACTACCCGCCAATTCCTGCAACAAGTTTTATACAAACCAACAATACGCAAGAGACATCACAAACACATAATTATTGGGTAACTATTATTATATTATTATCCCTTATTGCTATCGCGATCTTAAGCTACATTATCTATATCAAGAAAAGAAAACATAAGGTTGCCCCCGAATATAAGGCAAGTCTTAATAATAATTTAGATGTCAATAATATACATGAAGAAATATTCTCTGCAAAGCAATATGATTTTTCGAAACGATGCATCTGTTTTTTGGGAGGCTTTCGCATTGTAGATAAAGAGGGAAATGATATAACCTTATTATTTACACGTACTCTGAAAATGTTACTTATAGCATTGATATTATATACCGGAAAATGTGAAAAAGGCATAAATGGTAATAAACTCATCCAAATGTTATGGCCCGGAAAACCTGAAGATGCCGCACAAAATATCCGTAATGTATATATGAGCAAATTACGTAACATACTTGAAAAGATCGGTGATATCAAAATTATTAACCAGAAAGGATTTTGGAGCATAAAATTAGATACCGATGTTACATGCGATTATCTTGAAGTATTATATCTCTATAACAAAAATGGCAACAATAATAATATTGAACAATTATTGGAATTATTATTGCATGGAATGATGCTGCCTAATATTGAAACAGAATGGGTAGATACGTTTAAAAGTGATTTCTCCAGCCAAACAATTGATTTACTTTGTAACTTACTTAAACAGGAAGACTTACCGGATCCCCTCAAAATACGAATATCTGATGTTTTATTCCAACATGATTACCTCAATGAGAATGCTTTGTCAACCAAGATACGTATACTCTGTACCCAAGGTAAGAAAGGTGTTGCTAAAAGTGTTTATGATGCATTCTGTAAGGAATATTATACGACATTAGGCGTAGAATATCAATATTCTTTTATGGAGATTATTAAAGATACTCTGGAAATAAGATAAAATGGAAGGCTATCTTAAACGGAATGTCTCTAAAAGTTAGATGATTATAGAAGGATGTCTGTATATTTCTCTCGGAGTTTCAGTTTTATTTCAGGATTATCTTTTATCTTTGAATTGCAGGTTGTTTTTAGTTTATCGAAAAAGGACAGAGACGATCCGAGAATAAATCGGATGCGATTCTTTATTTTAAAACAGTAGGAAATGAAAATTCTGATTGTCGAAGATGAACCTTCTTTGAGAGAGTTGATGCAGAGAACACTGGAGAAAGAGCGTTATGTTGTCGAGGTTGCCGCAACTTACGGTCAGGCTTTGCAAAAGATCGAAGATTACAGTTATGACTGCATTTTACTGGATATTATGCTGCCGGACGGTAGCGGTTTAGATTTGCTCGACCGTTTTAAAGCGTTACGAAAGCAGGGGAATGTCATTATTATATCGGCAAAAGATTCGATAGAGGATAAGGTGTCGGGTCTTGATTTAGGTGCGGATGATTATCTGGCGAAACCTTTTCATCTGGCGGAACTGTCTGCACGAATAAAAAGTGTGATGCGCCGTAATCGCGGGAATGGAGAAAATACGATCAAGTTGGGAAATGTGGTCGTGTCGCCCGATAAATTTCAAGTATCGGTAAATGGCGCTGATGTGCCTCTGCTTCGTAAAGAATACGATATATTGTATTATTTTATTCTTCGTCCCGGTCATTTGGTCGATAAATCGGTATTGGCGGAAGCCGTATGGGGCGATCATATCGATCAGGCGGATAATTTCGACTTCATATATGCGCAGATGAAAAACCTGAGGAAAAAGCTGAGAGATGCGGGAGCTGAAATTGAAATAAAATCGGTGTACGGATTCGGTTATAAACTTGTCGTTGCCGGATAACCGGTTATAGTGGAATGAAGCTTATATATCAGATCATATTGCGGGTTTCGGTCGCCTTGGTGATTTTACTGACGGCTTGGGCGGCCTTTTTTTATTTTGCATTGCAGACGGAGATTAACGATGAGGTGGATGATGCGCTCGAGAACTATTCCGATATGATTATTATGCAGGTACTGGCAGGAGAGAAGACACTTTCATCAGGTGACGGGTCGAATAACAGTTATCAGATCAGAGAAGTAACCCGGGAATATGCCGAAAGCCGTTCGGCTATCAGCTATACGGATGCGAAAATTTACATTCCCCGTTTGCAAGATACCGAACCGGCAAGAATCTTGAAAACCATATTTCAAAATGACTCGGGTGTTTATTTTGAGCTGACTGTAGCGACACCTTCTTTTGAGAAAGAAGACTTGCGTAATTCTATTCTGAACTGGATCATCGTGCTATATGTTACTTTATTGTTGATTATTATCGGGATAAACACATGGGTTTTTTACCGGAGTATGCGTCCGCTTTATACATTATTGCATTGGCTGGATGATTATACTGTCGGGGGAGAAAACAAACTTTTGAAAAATGATACGAAGATATCGGAGTTTAAAAAATTGAATGATGCGGCGATTCGTTATGCGAGAAGAACCGAACAGCTCTTCGATCAGCAAAAGCAGTTTATCGGGAATGCTTCTCACGAGATACAGACCCCGTTGGCGGTTTGCCAAAACCGTCTCGAATGGCTGACGGACAATACCGAGCTTACGGAGGAACAATTGGTCGAAATCTTGAAAACCCGGCAGACGATCGAGTATATAGTCCGCCTCAATAAATCTCTTTTGTTCCTTTCTAAAATAGATAGCGGACAGTTTACCGATAATGTTTCTGTAAATATGAACGAATTATTGGAGCGGCAACTGGATTTGTACAAAGATATATATAGCTACCGGAACATAAAGGTGGAATTGGAAAAGCGCTCTCAGTTGATTGTTGATATGAATGAGTCATTAGCGACGGCACTTGTCACGAATTTATTGAAGAATGCCTATGTCCACAATTCGGACAATGGTTATATCCGTATCATAACGGACGCTTCGGGAATTATGTTTTGTAACGGTGCAGATTCCGGAGCTTTAGACGGAGAGCGTATTTTTGACCGTTTTTATCAAGGTTCTAAGAAGAAAGGATCGACCGGTTTGGGTTTGGCTATTGTTAAAGCTATAGGACAATATTATGGAATAGAGGTCGATTATCGGTATGTCGGGGGAGAGCATCGTTTTATCCTTTCATGGAATAAACTGCCTTAGAACCTGTTCAAATTTTGTTCGGGTCGGTGGTTTGGATAATTTCTTTCGGTTTGTTTTACTGTCTCTATTTCAAGTTCATTTCAGATTTGTGTTTCATTTTTGTCACATAGGTCATTCTTAACGGTTGTATGACAGTTGAGTTAAAGGTCTTTTTATAAACGAAAAAAAGAGATTATGAAAAAATTATTTGTTCTGTTTATCTGTTTGTTTACCCTTAGTACTGCGACTTATGCGAGAGAAGATCGTCCTATTCGTGTGGATCAGCTACCTGCTAAAGCCCAGCAATTTATCAAAAAATATTTTCCCGATCTGAAAGTTGCATTGGCAAAAGTGGATAAGAGTTGGTTCGATCAGGAATATGAAGTGATTTTCGTGAATGGCAATAAAGTCGAATTTCGTAAATATGGCGATCTGAAAGAGGTGGATTGTAAATACAGTATGGTTCCTGCCGGTATTGTTCCTGTTCCGATTGTTGAATATTTAAAGGAAAATCATCCGGATATACCGGTTATTAAGTTTGAACAAGATACGAAAGAGTATGAAGTGAAGTTGAAAGGTGGTATAGAGTTGACATTTGACAAGCAGTTTCGTCTGATAGATTATGATGATTGATCTTTGCAGAAGATTATAAGAGTGCGCCCGGAAGCAATTCATCTTTCCGGGCGCATTTTTGTAAAGTTACATTGAGATACGGGGGAATACGTATTTATCGGATAATGATGTAAAAGTAAGTCGGACAGGAAAATTATTCTGCTGGATATCCGGATAAAGCCTCGCCAAGTCTATTTGTTTTAATAACCGGAGACTTTCGGCATCTAATGCATATATTTTGTTTTCTTCAGGATTAGATAAAGATACCGTCCAGTCGAAAATGTTTCCGAAAATAGAAATTTCATCTTTCTGCGGGTTGAAGTGAGGAATACCGCTTTTTTTGAGTTCGTAAGTTTTGGTATATAAAACATACAAATCATTTTTGTCATCGGTCAGGAAAGCATGGTATTTCCGATTTTTAAACTCTGTCGGGAAAATATATTTTATTTTCAATCCGTTCGGAATTTCTATTTTCCTGAAATACGGGCGTCCTTTTACCTGTTTCAAATGATATAAAGATCCTGTCCGGTCTGTAATGAGATAACCTTCGTCATAATCTTTTCGGGCAGTCGTATTTCCGGCTATGATATTCGCCGGGAAACAAAATCCTTTTTTCTTCATGGCATCTGTGTAAATGCGGCTTTTCTTTTCGTCGATACTGTTTGTTTTTATATCTATGAACTCGATACCGTTGTTGTTTATCCTGAAAACATCATCCGGCATTTTCAGATCGACTCTGCCGGACATCGATTCCAAAAGAGGATAAAGTCCCGGTTTTTTACAATTCACGTCAGACGGCTGATGGCGGAAGATGAAATTTTCCGTTTGTGCGATTTTCGGAGACAAGGCGACACCGTTTATTTCCTCCGGGAATCTTTCGTCCGCGATTAATTGCCGGTAGTAGAACATCGGCAATATGCTGTCGAATTCCGATTCGGTATAGTATTTCCCTTTCAGATCTTTTCTTTCCGTTCCTTTTCCGTTATTTTCCAAAATGGCGAAATCGTTTATTACCGTACTGTATAAAATAAACGGATTTTTTTGAGGTTTTGAAAAAATGAAGCCGTATCCCCACGGAATCAACCAGAATAATAACAGAATTATGGTTATATATAGGAGTATTTTACTGAAACGTATCATGATTTTTAGTTTTATATTAGTATCTTAATATTAATCCTGTTTTCCTGCTCTGAATCGTGATACCGATAATAAGCTGAAGAATAGAGTCAGTATTGTAAATAGAATGAGTATAGGTAAAAAACAGTTATAAGATTCGGGAACAGAAGATAAAAAGAAGATGCGGAGTATTGCTGCGGAAATAAGAATATTGAGTATTCTGCGTTTCCATGTGGGCTCGAGGCATATCCATGCGGTTAATAGATATCCGGTAATTCCGGCTGTAAACCAAGGAATCGCGGTCAGCAATATTCTGGATGTCAGTTCTGTTGCAAAGAACTTCTGCAAATAAAGCCATAACAGCAAAAAGTCGGATGCAAATCCGATAAGCAGCAAAATGATTCCGAAAGATAACATGATCGAGATTGTCTTGTATTGCGATACTGGCAGATGCAATGTTAGTTTCAGCCGGTTCTGCTGCATCTCAGGAACAAATTGTACCCATGCCAAAAATATCCCGATCAACAATGGTAAATAAGTCAACAAGTCGATAAAAACTACGTCTTTCCCGAGCATTACCTCCCATAGATGAGGTGCGCCTTTCATCGTTATTGCCCGGTTGATTTTAAGTATGCAGTATCCGGTCATACCCCATGACACGAGTATTGCCAAGAAGTAATAGTATCGGGTTTTGATCCATTCTTTATAACATAATGCTTTTTCCATTCTGAGAAGAGTCTTTAATGTATTAATATTTTCCGGTGAGACCGATAAATGCGTCTTCCAGATTGACTGATTCGGCTTTTAGTCCGGAAAAGGGAACTCCAAGAGACTTGAGTTTCTCTTCTGCCTCTTTTTCCGAAAAGAAAGAAAAGGTTTCTACATGATTTCGTATTTTCGAAGGATAGTAGAATCCTGAATATCCGTTTGGTTCATATCGGTCGGGTACGGTAAACTCATACCGTTTTACAGAGCCTAAAAGCTCTTTTACCGGTTGTTGGATCATTATGTGTCCGTAATCCATGATAATACAATCGTCGATAAGGCGTTCCATATCCTGAATGATATGAGAAGTGAGAAAAACCGTCTTTTGCTCTGCACGGGCATATTCACGCAAATAATCGACAAAAAGCCTTCGGTAACCGGGATCAAGACCTAACGAAAAATCATCCAAAATCAACAATTCGGGATCTTGGGCGAGAATAAGTCCGAGAGCTATTTGAGATCTTTGTCCGCAAGACATGCGGCTGATGCGTTGAGTCGGGGTGATTTTTAATTTTCCGACCAGTTCGTAAAAAGCCTCTTTTTTCCATTTCGGATAAAAAGAGGCATAGAATTTCTCGATTTGCCGGATATTCATGAACGAGTATTGGATATGACCTTCTATCAGTAAGCCTATATTACGACGTAATGACGGTTCCATGTTTTGTACATCCCGCCCGAAGATAAGGCATTCTCCCGATTTAGGCTTCAAATAGCCGTTCAAGATATTGATCGTTGTTGTCTTTCCCGTTCCGTTTTTTCCTAAAAGCCCTAAAATGCGGCCCTTCGGGACATTGAAACTCAAATCTTTATAAATAAGCCTTTTCCCATAATAATGAGTCAGGTTTTTACATGATATGACGTTTTCCATTATTCTTATTCTAAGATCTTATAAGACTCTGCTTCTACAAAATAAAAAGAGAGATAATCTTTTCCGGTTTTCGCTTTGCGTTCCGCTATTTTTTTTCTGAAGTCTGCAATCCGTTCTTCTGTCGTGTTTCCGGTTTCTCCCCGAGCTTTTTTCTCGGTGCTGCATCCGGCTTCTCCTGTTCCATGCTTCTCTTCGGTTTTCGCTTTGGCTTGTTCTTCCCATTGTACCAAATAGTTTTCATCGATCCGCTGTTCTTTTAATATACCGTTTACTTCGACAATACTGTTTACGCAATCGGGGCTGAATTGTCCTAATTCACCTGCTTCGATACGTATCGTCTGCGTATCGTCACTTCCCATCAAGAATATTTTTTTAGCACCGTGTTTGCAAGTGTGTGTGCAAATACCTTGTACCGTTATATTTTTTTCAGCCAGCGAATCAGCGTTTGCGAGAAGAGAATCGACTTCCATTCCGGTAGATACGATTGCTTGCTCTTCTGCCGTATTCTGAGATTGTTGTTTTGTGTTGTTTCCGCAACTGACGCTCCCTATGCATAATAATAAAGAAGCGATGTAAGTCATTGTCTTATTCATAATAATTTTTTTTATAATAAAAGCACCCATTTCCTGCGCTAACAGGTTCATGGATGCTTTTTAATAGTTAATATACAACCACTTTAGTCTTGTTCACGATATAAATTCCTTTTGGCATCGAAATCGCATGTTTACCTGTCGATACGGTCATGCTTTTCACGATTTGTCCGTAAGTATTCAGAATTTGTATTTCAGAAGATTCTCCGGCTTCTACAAATATCTGATTTTTTCCGCTGTACACTTTGACGCTTTGCTCTTTGGCTGTTTCCGAAGAAATCAATCCGGTAGTTTGTCCCAGTTCCGGAATTTCGAAAGAAGTAAGAATCGTGATCCATGATCCGGCATCTTTTCGGCTTTCTATTGTATAAGCACCATCTAAAATAGTGTTAGCAGATTTTGCGTTACTGCGGGCGAGGGTCAGAAGTTGTCCTTCGTCGAACAGGCATCCCCATGCGGTAGTTGATCCGCCTTTTACCAAACTATATTCATTCTCTATCTCCCATGTAGAAGTATTATAGGTTATAAGATAAGCATTTCCTAAAGCATAACCGTATGTGTAGATTTTTCCGTTTTCATCTTCGAATGCGCCATAATATCCTCCGATCGAGTTCTCACCGATAGCTCCGCCTAACCAAGTCCCGTCAGTTGCGCTGCATTTGATAAGGAAACCAGTCTGCATAGTGGATGATCCTTCGATCAGCGCTTCGGTTTTGTCTGTCCCGAAACCTCCGACAACGTGTCCCATCAGATATAAATTCCCGTTTTGCAATTCCATTTTTTTGTTTTGGGTAGTATGTTTTCCGTTGCTCGCACCGAAAGCGGGAAAATGTTTTACCCATGCGACGGTCATATCGGTATTAACAGCTCCTACGAGTATATCATCGAATTTTGTCGGCTGTATTGTGGTGTTTCCTAATTTTATTTCAGAATCTTCTGTCGATGCGCCTTTTACCATACCCAAGAAATAAATTTTTCCATCGGCATACGTGATATTGTTGATGCTTTCTCTTGCAGCAGTTCCGGTAGTAGTTATATGTCCCAGATAATTTCCTGCTTCATCTAATTTTACTAAAAACAGGTCTCCGACACTCGATTGGGGATCTCCTGTCCAGCCTTCGGTATTGTGAGGTGTCAATATAACTTTTTCTCCTCCTTTTTTAACGAAAGTCATTTCTTTCCGATAATTTCCGGCAATATACAGATTTCCTTCATTGTCTTCGGCTGCACCATAGAAATAGAATCCTTGCGGAGTATAGTTTTTGTAGGTACTCGATGTCGTTCCCGGTACAGGAGAATAATCTACATTGATCAGTTTAGTCCATTCAACGTTTCCCTCTGTACTGATTTTTACTAAAATTCCTTGATATACCCAGTATCCCGGATATTCCCAAATGACATCTGTCGTTTTACCCGATGCATCGACCAAAGACAATAATTTCCCGTTTTTTGCAGCATCGTAGTTGGTATGATAAAATTTCAGAGCAAGGAATGCTCCTCCGTCGGTAGTTGGGGTGTAAGCACAGTCAGAAAGAGAGGCTCCGCCCCAGCAGCTATATACAGACCAGACAAGATCTCCGTTTTTTTCTAATTTTTGGAATACGATGTTTGAGTTTCCGGAGGAGCTGCTTCCGTCGTAGGGAGCTCCGTGTCCGATTATAGCTTCACCATAAGAAAGAGAATCTGCAGCTCCGGAGGACCCGAAACCGGCAAATGCGAAGACTTTATCGTCTGCACTTTTTGCAAGAGAATGTGCACTTGTTCCCATAGGAGAAACAAATGTTTTTGCCCATTGAAAATCGATGTCGCTCGCATAGGCAGTCAATCCACATAAAATCGAAACAAATAGTAAAATCTTTTTCATTATCACTTAGTTTTAGATATATTTTATTGCACGGCAAAAATATGTACCGAAGAAAAATTGTGAAATCACTTGATTTAGGTATTTTATAAAGTATTAATCAGTATTTGTAGGTATTGTATGATGATAATATCCACTCTATTTTCGCATCGCATTAATATAGGTATCTCCGGGGATGAATTTGAAGAAAATAATTCTGATTTTTTTTGTGACGTTTTTGTATTTCCCTTTTGTCCGGGCTGTCCCGGATAAAGTAATTTTCAGTGGTTGTGTAAGAGATACGCTCACGAAGGAGTTACTTGAGTTCGCTACGATACAATTAAAAGGGAAAAATACATTTTCCGTGTTGTCTGACAAGAACGGAAATTTTAAATTTTCTTCTGTCTTGCCCGGGGAGTATGTTTTGCAGGTGTCTTATTTGGGATATGTGTCGTGGCAGAAAAAGATCGAACTGAAGAGCGACCTTTTTTTACAGATAAATATGACTGCCCGGTCTAATAAGTTGAAGGAGGTTGTGATAACTGCTGCCGAGTCACCGGGGATCGTTAGTTCGTCGAAAATCGATAGAGCTGCAATGGCGCATTTGCAACCTACGAGTTTTGCAGATTTGTTGGAACTTTTGCCGGGAAATATATCCCAGACCCCCAATATGGGAGTAGCCAATACGATAACGTTACGTGAAACGGGTACGTTGAATGCTTCAGGAGAAAAAAGCGACAATCCCGATTATTCTATCTCCTCTTTGGGTACTTTATTCCTTGTCGATGGAGCTCCGATTAACGGTGATGCCAGTATGCAGTATATTCCTTCGGGCTCTGACTCGAGTTCTCCCGAGTATAAAAGAAATATAACGAATAAAGGTGTGGATATGCGTTCCATATCTACCGATGATATAGAAAGCGTGGAGATCGTTCGTGGAATTCCTTCTGCGGAATATGGAAATCTTACCAGCGGTTTGGTGAATATTAAGCGGATAAGGAAATCGACTCCGTTTACCGCTCGTTTTAAGGCAGATGAATACAGTAAGCTTTTTTCTGTCGGTAAGGGATTTGCCGTTCCGGGACAAGATCTGATTTTGAATATAGACGGGGGATATCTCGATTCGAAAGTAGATCCGCGAAATAATCTCGAGAATTATAAACGTATCAATGCTTCGGTGCGCTCGACGTGGAATCTTAAAAAAGAGATGTGGAATATGGGATGGAACTCCGGTGTCGATTATACCGGTTCGTTTGATAATGTAAAAACTGATCCCGATCTGTCATATCAGAAAATAGATAAATATAAATCTACGTATAACCGGACGGCTTTTACGAATAATTTTTCGTGGACTTTCCCTAAGGTAGATTTGATAAAATCTATAGAGCTCAACTCTTCTGTAAGTATTCAGTCGGACAGGTTGAAGAGGACGAAACTGATGTCTCCTCAACGTGCGACGGTAGCTCCGACCAGTATGGAAGAGGGGGTACATGACGGAACTTATCTTTTGGGACAATATGTTGCCGATTATTTAAGTGAGGGCAAACCGTTGAATGCGTTTTTGAAAATGAAGGGAGAATTGGAATTTTTTTTAGGTAAGGTTAAAAATAGTATGAAAGCCGGAGGGGAATGGAACTATTCGAAGAACAGAGGCCGGGGGCAAGTATATGATATAAGCCACCCGATCGTAACAAGCGGATGGACTACACGACCGAGGGCTTATAAGGATATACCTGCATTGCAAAACCTCTCTTTCTTTCTGGAAGATAATATTACCGCTCGTATGGGTAAACATAAATGGGAGACGTTGGCCGGTGTCCGTTCGATCTCTTTGGTCGGTATGAGTCCGGCATATTTGCTACAAGGGAAAATTTATCTTGATCCGCGTATTAACTCTCGATGGAGCTTTCCAGCTATCCGATTGGGGAGTCATAATTTGAATATAGATATATCAGGGGGGTATGGATTGACGACAAAAATGCCGACCATAGATTATTTGTATCCTAACAAATGGTATAACGATATTATTCAGTTAAATTATTATGATGTTAATAAACCGTTGGAATATAGTCGAATTAATGTACGTACTTATATCAAGGATATCACGAATTACCGGTTAGAACCTTCGAGGAATCGGAAATGGGAAGTAAGAAGTGATATATCTTATAACGGTAATCGCCTGTCTGTGACATATTTTAGAGAAAGATTGACATCCGGATTTCGTTACTCTTCTTATTATATGCCTTTTGAGTATCGTAAATATGATGCATCTTCTATTGATGCAGGATCTTTACAAGGCCCTCCCGCATTGGAGGATATTTCTTATACGGATACCCGGAAACTGGATGGATATATGCAAGCGGCGAATGGCAGTCGGTTAGAAAAAGAAGGGGTGGAATTTCAATTTACATCTCAGCGTATCAGGCCGTTGAGAACATCTGTGATTATTAACGGGGCCTGGTTCAAATCTACTTATACGAATAGTCAGCCTATGTTTGAAACGGTTTCGGAAGTAGTGGATAACCGTCCGATTCAAGAAGAATATGTCGGATTGTATGATTGGAATAGCGGGAGAATAAATCAACAATTCAATACCAATTTTATGTTGGATACGCAAATCCCGGAATGGGGACTTATTTTCTCGACATCGGTACAGTGCATGTGGTTTGTCTCTACGCAAAGAATGTATCAGAACGGGGTACCGGTAAGTTATCTTGATGTGAATGACGGGCTTTTACATCCTTATACGCAGGAGTCTGCAGAAGATATGAAGTTGCAGTTTTTGGTGAAGACGTACAATGCCGATTCGTTTAAGAAACAAACTGTTCCGATGGCTATGTATGTCAATTTTAAAGCAACGAAACAGATCGGTAAATATCTGAAACTTGCTTTATTCGCTAACCGTATTTTGGATTATCTTCCGGATTATACCTCTAACGGATTGCGGATAAGAAGAAATGTAAATCCTTATTTCGGTATGGAATTGAATTTTAGTTTGTAATATATCAAATTATAATAAGAACAATGAGATCCAAGTTATTTTTTCTGGTTATTTTTTTTATTCTTTTTGTCAGTTGTGAGGAGAAAAGCGATATTCCGCATACAACGGTGGATATATTGATTGAGTATCCATCCGATTTAGAAGAACTGTCTGTGCAGTATGAGACAGTGAAATTCAAGAATATATCTTCCGGAATGGAAACCGAGTATTCCAATTCTAAACAGTTTTCGCTACCTGAGGGATTGTATGACTGTAGTTATGAAGCAAGTGTCACTTATTTGAAAAATGGGGAAATGACAGAAGGAAAATTAAGGGGTTATCAGGCTTCTTTAAAAGTACTCGGGACAGATGTGAAGGTTACGTTAGAGTCCTATTTGTTAGAAGATAAAAACGACTTCATTATTGAAGAAATCTTTTTTACCGGAACGTTGCAACCTTCTGGAAAACAGTATAATGGCGATCAATATGTCAAAATCTATAACAATACCGATCATGTCTTGTATGCTGACGGTGTGTCTTTTATGGAATCTAAGTTTATAACGGTTACCAAATATGACTATACACCGGATATTATGAAAGAGGCGATGACGGTACAAGCCATTTATACGATACCCGGGAATGGGACAGACCATCCTGTACAGCCGGGGGAATCTTTGATAATTTGTGATACCGGTATGGATCATCGGGTTGCCAATCCGAATTCATTCGACTTGAGTCGTGCTGACTTTGAATGGTATGATGAATCTTCTGTTCCTGCGCATATGGATATCGACAGTCCGACAGTTCCGAATCTGGATAAGTACTATTGTTATACACTTAGTTTCTGGATTCTACATAATCGGGGGTTCAGGGCTTTTGCTTTAGCTCGTATTCCGGAAAAGAAAGAAGACTTTTTAAAGGATTATCTTTATACTTATAAGTATGTCATGGTATTGCCTGCCGGAACTTTCCCTATGGAACAAACAGCCTATAAAGTTCCTAATGAGTGGATTATAGATGCTGTGAATACAAGTGTCGAGTCTCGTTATGTATGGAATGTTACCGATCCGTCTTTGGATTCGGGCTGGACTCATTGCGGAACGATCGACGGAGATAAAACTCGTTATTTTAAAAGCGTTCGCCGAAAGTTGTTGTATATTACTCGTGACGGTAGAAAGGTGTTGAAAGACACGAATAACTCTTCTGATGACTTTAATACCGAATGTGTACCTTCTTTGATCGAAGAACAACATACGGCCACGGATGCCAATGGTACTCCGGCTGTGAATATTACTTATGACGGTGTAACGCCTAAGACTGAGTAACATAAATTGAAAGTGAGATGAAAAAAGGGTGTGCTGTCGTTATGTTGCTTTTATTGTGTCCGGCTTTCTTGTATGCCGGGGATACGCTTTCTGTCATGCAGCGAAATTTGCGGAATAATTCTTTCGGAGAGACTTTTTTCGATTTGCTTTATCGTAATCCTGCAGAAAAATATTATCAGCATGCCTTAACTCTTACCGAGGTAAATGCAATCGTGGAATATTCGGATGAAGATCAACCGATATTTCTGCAAAAAGGAGACGGTTTGATCTGCGGATCGTTTGATGTGGATTCGTATATTTCTCTGAAAAATAGAAAATTATGGGGGCAGGCTTATTATAGAAACGGCGTGAAACGAAATGTCGTTTGGAACGAGACGTCCGATTATGATTGGGTGTATCCTTATGTTTTGGGAGATTCGGTCGGCGGAGATTTAAGATGCGAGGAATATTATTTTGCCGGAGGATATGCACGGGAATATGGTCGTGTCACTTGGGGCGGAACGTTGGATTATCGGGCTGCCGTGGAGTTTAGGAATATCGACCCTCGTCCTAAAAATGTTGTTGGAGAGTTGAATGCTTCGTTAGGTATCTCGTTGCGGACAAAAACTCATTATGGCATCGGGATGTCTGCTTTTGCAACAAAGTATAAGCAATCTAATGAAATAAAATTTTATAGCGAATTAGGTCAGTCGAAAGTTTATCATTTTACCGGAATGGGAATGGACTATGCCCGTTTCTCGGGGAATAATAACAGTGCGTATTATAAAGGAAAATCTTTTGGCGGAAATATAGGAATCTCTTCTCATGAACAAAGCGGATTTTCCGGGACGTTCTCCTATCGTTATTATTCTTGTGAGAAAATAATTTCATCTTTGAATGAATTACCGATGGCTTTGATACATGAACATTCCGGAAAATTTGAAATAGGTTACCGTAATGCCACGACATACAGAGTATGGGGTGTAAAAGGGTATGGTAATGTTTCTTGTAGAAATGGAATTGAAATTCTGTTCGGTGATGCAGCGAATGAAATTTATCCGAAAATAGGCGAGGTAGAACAGTATCATAACAATATATTCTACGCCGGTATTGTCGGTATGTATGAGGCGGAAATTGCGAAAGGTTATAAATTGTCTTTGTCGCCTGAAGTTACCTATAAGCGCAACAAAACATCATATATTTATCCGTCTCGTTCACTTGAGGAAAATCGTTTGTCCGGAAACGTTTCTGTTCGAGGATATAAGACATGGGAAAATTGTTTTTTGCAGATAGATGCAGGAGTTGGCTATTCTCGTGCTTTTAACACGGATATTGCCTTGTCGGAAACGGAAATAACAGATTCCGGAGTTTTGAATATGCTTTATCATAATTACCGTTTTATTTCATCGAACAGCATATTTTCTGATATTGGCATACAGTTCTCGCATCGGATTTTGAAGAACTATCTGTTACAGATTAAAGCTGCTTGGAAGCATGGTTGCTACATGAGCAAAGTCAAGTCTGACTATATATCAGGGGCGATAGGAATATCTTTTTAATATAGGCTTTTAGGTGGTAGAAAAAGAATCGATAAATTGTTTATATCGTTTTTCTGCATTTTCGATAAGATGTTGATTAATAGAAGTCGTTTTTTCAAAAAAAGATGTTTTTATAGTTATTCCTGATTTATTTCGAAGAAGTTTCCAGTTACCCGAAATTTTTCCATTATATAAAATAACGGGGTAAAATGTACCGTAATTGTTAAATGCCATTGCCCGGTATTTTTCGTTTAAGACCTCGCTTCGGTCTTTATAACTGATCAAATATTCATCGAATGAGGGTAAAAAATGGAGAATGTTTTTTTGAGGTAAATTTTTGTTTGAATATGATTCATGGATGAATATTTCTTTTTGATTGTCGAGTTGCTCTTTTAGCAGGGAAGAGTTGATGTAATCAATAGCTTGTCGGGCTTCCGTAACAGATAATCCTGACCACCATGTAAAATCTTCTAATGTGGCGGGAGAATGACTTTGAAAATATTTGTTTGCCAGTTTGGCAAGAGCTTCGTCTTTCGTTATTTCCTTGGCAGGAGAAACACGTTCGTTGAGTAGAGCATAAGTTTGTTTGTTCCCTTTATTTATTCCGCTACAAATGATTTTTTCTGTCTCTGCCCGGATAAGAAATCTATTTAACCGAGGTATGTCGGTTTTTATATTTTCTTTCTTCAAAATGTCTCCGATTTCTTGTTTGGTGAGGTGGTTATTTCCTGTTAAGTGTTTTTCGATTAACCGGTTGCATTTTGTGTATAGCTTTTCTGTTATTTCTAGATTTTTCCCGAAGGACTCATTGGCGGATTTTATTCGCTGCGCCGAGAGCTTCAGCATCCAATGTATATCTTCTGCAATAATAAAGTGCCATGTAGGACGCAATATGTGCATTCGTAATATTTCTCCCTGTTGGAAGGCTTTTTCTATGATGTTATCTGTGACGTGCTTGAGCCGGATACTGATTGCCCATTTCGCCATATTGTAGTTTTGTGCTTGAATAGCTCCCATCCATGATACGATTTCTTTAGGGGTATCGAATGTCGGTTCTGTTAATTGCTGGCTATATAAACGGATATTTATGAGCATATACTTTTTTTTACCGTAAAAATAATTAAAAAAATAAGAAATAAAATCGGTGTGTACTATATTAATAAATAATACCGTTTCATTAAAAATAAGCGGGAAAGAGAAGAGTATATAAA
>NZ_CEWDCG010000042.1:0-17452 GCF_982436375.1 Coprobacter sp.
CAGTAAACAGTTCATATTACCGAATAATATAATTTTTAATAGGATATTATGCGCCTTTTAATACATATCTCGATAAAATATTAATAGGAGAAACCTTATTTTGTAACATAAAAACTTTATCTAAAAATCAGAATAAACATGAAAAAAATTCATTTATTGAGCTATTTACTCCTGCTCAATACTCTTTTAGGGATTGCATCCACAAGAAATCAATCCCGTGTTATTATTCCTCTATCCGGATCGGAATGGTATTTATGGCGTGACACGAAAGCTGAATGGAAAAATGACAAACTTTATCTTCCAAGCGAAGTGGCGAGATTATCAACATTATCGGTAAATTCTCCTGCCGGCTGGAATAATGACCGGTTATATCTGCCGACAGAAGTGTCAGATCTATCCAAACTGCCGGTTAATCCGCCCACCGGAGGATGGGAATCATTAAATACAAGCACCGCAAAAAAAGTAAGTGTGCCGGGGACTGTTGAAGAATACATGACCGTATCGGACTGGCCTCGGCCTACAGATTTTTCCGGTGTCAGCTGGTGGTTTAGAACTCTCGATATCCCTAAAGATCTGAAAGACGCGACATTTATTTTAGAGTTCGGAGCTGTAAGAATGAGAGCAGAAGTCTATCTTGACGGACAACTCGTAGCATATGATATTGTTGGAGAAACTCCATTCGAAGCAAATGTGACTAAAGCTATACGTCCGGGAGAAAAGCAACTTCTTGCTGTCCGTGTTACCAATCCCGGAGGAAATTTTCACTGGCAAGATTTCGACGTCATGAATTGGGGAAAATATTTGATTCCACCGGGACGCGGTTTTGGAGGCATACTTGGAGATGTGAACTTGAAAGCATTAAATCCGGTATATATATCTGACATTTACATGCAAAATACACCGCAAAAGACAAAAGTAAATGCAATTAT
Organism: Coprobacter sp.; assembly: GCF_982436375.1. NCBI lineage: Bacteria > Pseudomonadati > Bacteroidota > Bacteroidia > Bacteroidales > Barnesiellaceae > Coprobacter > Coprobacter sp. The sequence goes on from NZ_CEWDCG010000042.1 coordinate 930, forward strand.
CTCTATACGAAATCTGACAGATAGAAAATTAAAGCAAAATATCAATCTCGATATTGTTGAAAAAAATAATCCATCGATAAAAATATTTTCAAAGCAAATAAAAAATCACCAAATTCCTCAAGGCGATAGCCGGGTAACAATAGAAGTAGATGCTCCGAATGCAAAAATTTGGGATATAGAATCTCCCAATTTATATGTGGGCAAAGTATCTCTTTCCAATAAAGATAATGATGAACGAACTTTCGGTTTTCGATGGTTCGCACCAGAAAATATTGGAGAAGAAGCTACATTGAAATTGAACGGCCGTCGTATTATGCTGAGAAGTGCTATTTCTTGGGGATATTGGCCAGTAACGGGATTAATCGCAACTCCAGAAATGGCCGAGAAACAAATAACTACAGCAAAACAGTTAGGTCTCAATATGCTGAACTTTCATAGAAACATAGGAACTCCCGTTGTATTGGACAAAGCTGACGAAATGGGGTTGCTGTATTATGAAGAACCCGGTTCTTTTCATTCGGGTACTCATGATCCTTTTATCCGAACTATCTTACGTGAAAAAGTATTCCGTATGATCAAGCGAGACAGAAGTCATCCCAGTTTGGTTATTTATAATATGATTAATGAATTCGGAGGTCGTTTATCCAAAGATAAAGAATTGGTAGCAAAACGATTCGAGGATATGCGGGATGCACATGCTATCGATCCGAGTCGAACAATTACATTCACCTCTGGATGGGCTAACAAAAAAGATGCTTTAGAAGACTCAAAAGCCCATTTCCGTCCGTTTGATACAAAACTATACATGAACGGCTGGTTCGATAACCACAGAGCCGGAGGTCCGGAAACTTGGAGAGAAGATTTTTATAAATCACCGACTGACAATCTTATGTACACCGATAATAATACTGAAATATATATGCGTGGAGAAGAGGCTGCCATTTCTACACCTCCTCGTATAAAAGAAATAGACGATTATCTCTCTAAAACTGAGAAAACCGGCTGGGACGGGAAATTTTGGCAAAAACAATACAAAGAATTTTGTAAATTTTTCTCAGATAAAAATTTAGAGCCATATTTCAAAACTGTTGATATGCTCACCGAAAAAATGGGAGACATATCATTTGAACACCAAGGTCGTAGAATTCAAGGCATGAGAATGCAGAACTTAGGTGACTGCTATGTAATTAACGGATGGGAATCTATGCCCTATGACAACCATTCTGGTGTTGTGGACCTTTATAGGAATGCAAAAGGAGACTCTAAAATTTTGGCATATTATAACCAGCCGCTTTATGTGGCAATCAGTCCGAGAAAACAAATTATCCATACTCCGAATTCCGTTCCAGTAGATTTTTATATTGTCAATGAAAAAAATCTGAAAGGAAAACATATTTTATCTATCAATGTAAAAGATCCGAATGGTAAAAATATATATCAAGAAAATAAAAATGTTCAACTTTCGGGAGGAGAAACATTCGGAGAACTATTAATCGGAGATATGCAACTTCCTCTAAATAATCAATCCGGAATGTTTTCAATAGAAGCAACTTTATATGATCTAAATAAAGAAAAACAAGCCTCTGGAAAAGATCAAGTATTAGGAGTAAACTGGAATTCTCAAAAATTATCAGGTACTGGAGCTATCTATAAAAATGACACAAAGAATACATTTGTAAGTTTTTATAAACAAGAGACCGGAAATATACTTCCCGATTTTTCTGAAAATGCAGGCAAATTGGACTGGGTCGTCATTACACGTCCTCCATTAGATGCCCCACAAAAAATACAACCCGAAGCATACATAACCAATGATGATAAACCGGGAATTGTTGCAACTTTCTTTAAAGACGACGATTTAAGAGAAGCTGCAGGAACTCGTACAGACACACATATTGATTTCCAATTCGCAGACGGTGCGCAACCAGATGCTTCTGTATCTGCAAATCAACCGTTTTCTGCAATATGGAAAGGAAAACTCATGCCTTCTGTTTCCGGACAATATCTTATAGCTGTCAATACAGATGGTGGCTTACGCCTTTCTATTAATGGACAACGGGTAATTGATGAGTGGGGTAACAAAAAAATGTACACTTACCAACGGCCTGTTACTCTTGAAGCAGGAAAAGCCATAAATATCCAAGTAGAATACCGACAACAAAAACAAACCGGAACAATTCAATTGCAATGGTCTACACCTGGAAATGCGACTCTTGATCCTAAATCATTAATAGATCGTTGCAAAAATGACGGCACCACCCTTATTTTGTTAGAATCAGCAGAAACATGGATGGATGTCATCTCTAAATACACAAATCTTAAAAATAAAGGTAATTTTGCAATGGGCAAAAATTGGGTCGGCGGAGTTCATTTCGTAAAAGCACATCCCCTATTTAAAGATCTGCCGGGCAATGTCGGTATGAGCTGGCCTTATCAAGCATTAGTTCATGACGGAGATCACAGGTTAGGACTAAAACTTGAAGGGGAAGAATTGGTTGCAGGAGTATATAGAAGTCATGGTTTCAATCTTGGAACAGCCGTAGGAATTATCCCTTGCGGTAAAGGTAAAATAATCTTCTCTACATTAGATATTATGCCGAATCTAGACCTGACCTCTGGATCTTCTGATGTAGCTAAGAAATTGATATACAATTTTATTGAATATTCTCAAACTCGATAATATAACATTCTATAACAGAAATAAAAAACGGCTTCGGTACTTTATATCCGAAGCCGTTTTTATCTAATGTACAATTAAAATAACCGTCAAAAAGAAAAATATGCCATTACAATTTGTAATTTTGCAACCTCGAACATAGGTATGGGACAAAACATCTACGAAATATTAAAACGATATTGGGGATATGATACATTCAGACCTTTACAAGAAGATATTATCAATTCCGTACTGACAGGAAATGATACCTTGGGCTTGATGCCGACAGGAGGAGGGAAATCCTTAACATTTCAAGTTCCTGTCCTAGCTATGGATGGAATTTGTTTAGTTATAACACCTCTGATCGCATTAATGAAAGATCAGGTGGATAATCTTAGAGCCAGAGATATTAAAGCGGCTTATCTATATTCCGGATTAACTCGTCACGAAACGATCGTTACATTAGAAAATTGCATATTCGGTAAATATAAGTTTTTATACATTTCTCCGGAACGTCTTTCAAACGATCTTTTCCTATCCAAAGTAAAAGCAATGAAAGTCTCTCTATTAGTGGTGGATGAAGCCCATTGCATCTCCCAATGGGGGTATGATTTCAGACCTTCATATATAAAAATTGCCGACATAAGGACTTTATTCCCCGATGTTCCCGTATTAGCCTTGACTGCAACTGCAACTCCCCAAGTCGTAGAAGATATACAAGAAAAACTCCATTTCAAAAAAGGAAAAGTCTTTCAAAAAAGTTTTTTCCGCCCTAATCTTTCTTATGTAGTACGCTACGGAGAAAATAAAATTCAACAATTAATACATATTCTCAATCGTGTTCCGGGAAGTGCCATAATCTATGTCCGCAGCAGACAAAAAACAAAAGAGATTGCGGAAGAATTAAGAAGATTCAAAATCAGTGCGGATTTTTATCATGCAGGTTTAAAATCAGAAGATAAAAACCGTAAGCAACAATCCTGGAAAGAAGATCATTGTCGGGTAATTGTCGCCACAAATGCTTTTGGAATGGGCATAGATAAACCGGATGTACGACTCGTTATTCATTTGGATTTACCTAACTCTCCGGAAGAGTACTATCAAGAAGCCGGACGCGCAGGAAGAGATGGACTCCAGGCATATGCTGTTATTTTATATGCAAATGCCGATAAGGTAAAATTAGAAAAGAGAATCCGTGATATGTTTCCCGAACGAGAATTTATATCTCGTGTATATGAAGCATTAGGAAACTTTTTGCAAGTAGCAGTCGGATCGGGAATGAATTCTGTTTTTGATTTCAATTTAAACACATTCTGCAAAACGTTTAAATTTCCCATATTACCGACATTTAACGCACTAAAAATATTAGAACAAGCTCAATATATAGAGTTTACGGAAGAAGTAGAATCTCTGTCGAGAGTAATGATAACCGTACAACGTGATGAATTGTACAAATTGCAAACGGACGATTCTGAAAAAGAAGAATTATTACAATGTTTACTTCGTTCCTATACAGGTTTATTCGCCGATTACGTTTTTATTCAGGAAGATCTCTTGTCAAGACGAAGCGGGCTCTCCCCTCAAGAGGTATACGAAAACTTAATCTATTTTTCAAAACAGCATATTTTACACTACATACCGCAAAAAAGGACACCTTTTATTATATATACCACACCTCGAGAGGATCTGAAATATTTATCAATACCCCGAAATGTTTATGAAGAACGCAAAGAACGTTTTTCTCATCGCATTCATAGTATGTTGGAATATGTACTTCACGATAAAAAATGCAGAACACAAATATTATTAAACTATTTTGGCGAGACATTTAACAGAGAATGCGGATTATGCGATATTTGTTTGCAACAAAAATCCGGAGAATTAACTTCCGGAGATTTCTCCCGAATAGAAAAAGAAATCTACAAACTATTGCAAGCTGATAAATGTAGTCTCGACACAATTATAGCACGTATTCCTTTTTCACAGGAAAAAATAGTAGAAACATTACGTTTCTTATGTGATGAACAATTTGTTCAAGTTAAAGACGGACTTTATTATATATAAAAATTATGGTTAAAGGTGCATCTATTATTATGTTATTCTATTTTTTAGGAGAATTCTTAAGTTTTTTAATTAATGGAATTGTCCCGGGCAGTGTTTGCGGAATGGTTCTGTTATTTTTGTCTCTTTTACTGAAATTCGTAAAACCTCGAGATGTAAGAAGTGTATCGAACGCATTGACACAGAATATGGCACTTTTTTTTGTTCCTGCAGGAGTCGGTCTTATGGCATCTTTCGATCTCATTTCTCGCTATTGGGCAGCATTATTAATCGTATCTGTCGTAACGACAGCTGTTATTATCGCTGTTGTCGGATATATGCAAGATAAATTAGAAAAAAAGCTATAAACTGTATTTATATGAACGAAATATTATCTTCTACCCCATTTTTGTTATTTCTCGTATTAGCAAGTTATTTATCAGGAACATATATTTATACCAAAAGTAAAATTGCGCTGCTCCATCCCATTATTATCAGTATAGCGATTATTATTGGAGTATTAAAATGGGCAGGAATCGATTACGAGACTTTTTCCAAAGGCAGTTACATGATACATTTCATGTTAGGACCTTCTGTCGTAGCATTGGGTTATGTTTTATACGAACAAATCGGATATTTAAAAGGAAAAGTTCTATCCATCACTTCTTCTATTATTGTCGGAAGTTTAGTAGGGATCGTAAGCGTAATTTGGATTTGCAAACTAATGGGAGTAGAACATAGTGTCATTGTCTCATTAGAGCCTAAATCCGTTACTACCCCCATAGCATTAAGCCTTTCTGCAAAAAGTGGAGGAATTCCGTCATTAACAGCTATTACTGTCGTTATTTGCGGTATATTAGGTGGAATTATCGGGCCGTTTATCCTTCGTAAATTACATATAAAAAGCCGGGTTGCCAAAGGTCTTGCTCTTGGCGCGGCTGCGCACGGTTTAGGTACAGCTAAGGCAATAGAACTCGGTGCTGTAGAAGGGGCTATTAGCGGACTCGCAATAGGATTGATGGGAATTATGACTTCTTTGTTGATTCCATTGGTCGAAAATCTGTTTTATAAATAAGAGCTAGCCCAAAGGTTTGAGTATATATTTTACTCAAACTTTTAGAACCAGTCTTAATTTTCCAATAAGAAAATATTATCAAATCATTTTTTCATTTTCTTTTGGTCTTTTTCCCCGTTTTTAATCATCAAATAGCCCGTTATCATCTTTGCAAAAAACAGAAAAATATCCTCGAAAGAGTATCCTCAAAACAGCCACAAACAAAACTTTAATAAGTTCTTATACCCCTACTTTAGAGCTGTTTATCCATCCCTACACGTCTCATAGTCCGGAACGGAAAAACATACTTGAAAATAGAACTACCATTCTTCTTTACCGGCTTCTAAAGGCAAATTATCTCTAAAATGCATAGAAGCGTGAGTCCCGTCACAAAAAGGTTTATTGGAAGATTGACCACAACGGCACAAAGTAACTCTATTTCTAATCTCATAGCTACTTCCGTCAGCACTCTCAACACGAATTCCACCTTTCACCCATATAGGACCACTTACCTTGATTCCGGGATCCTCTATAATCCCAATTGAAGGATCAAACGACGGTTCAAAAACTTTTTTTGTTTTTTTATCCCATACAACCAAGCGTCCAGCTGGACAATGACCAGCCTCATGTTTGACAAGGTCTATTTCATCTTGAGTTTTCGCAGTCTGTACAATATTCCAGATACGACCGTATGCATCACAAAAACGAGCAAAAGCACAATATTTCTCATTATCGGCCAATACCATTGCCGGACCTTCGAACAGTTCGGCATCTTCCAATAAAGGACGTTTGTCGCTTGTTTCTTCCGGATTCCAGTCCGCTTTAGAATGAGAACCATCGCAAAAAGGTTTTTTACAAGATTCACCACAACGACAAAGTGCCGTATATTCACCTTCGGTCTTGTAATGACGTCCTTTTTTATAAACCCAAGAAGCTCCATCTTCATTAGGCATAATAATTTCTTGATCAATAGGGGGATTTCCATATACTAAATATGGTCCGTCTGCTAAAATTTTAATGTAAAACATCTCTGGAGCAGCAGAAGTTCCTATCTCCACGTTCGGTTCAGTTGTCTTTTTCATAAAAAACTTTTTAGAATTGAATTACTTTAATAAAACAACTGAAGTTATAGATTAGTTGTTCGTTTATATATATTCCGTGTCGATTAGTAATCCGTCATGGGCGAAATATACATTCTCAGGTAATTTTTTCGATTCCACTTCATGTAATCCCATATGGTGGCTCATATGAATAAGATAAGCTCTTTCGGGCTTTACACGTTTTATAAGACTCAATGCCATGTCTAATGTCTGATGAGATATATGTTCTGTATGACGCAATGCATTAATAATTAATATTTTAACATCTTTTATTTTCTCCATCTCTTCCTCCGAGATATATAACATATCCGTAATATAGGCCACATCTTCAATACGATAACCTAATATGGGAAGTTTATAATGCATTACTCGAATCGGTATTACAGAGATATCCTGTACGCAAAACGGATCTGTGCCAATCTCATTTAGATTAAGACTTGCAACACCCGGATAAGGATGTTCGACAAAACAATAAGGTATTCTTGCCCTTATCGCATCTGCAACCCAAGGCTCTAAAAAGACATCCACAGAATGCTCTTTACAAAAAACTCGCAACTCATCTAAACCACTCGTATGATCATAATGTACATGGGTTAATAAAACCGCATCGATCTTTTCTGTATGACTGCATAACATCTGTTGCCGAAAATCCGGACCACAATCTATTAAAATATTTTTACCCTTTATTGTAAACAACGCCGATGTCCTTAATCTTCGGTCTCTCGGATCATTCGAAGAACAAACTTCACAATGGCATGCAATTTCAGGTACTCCGGTCGATGTCCCTGTTCCTAAAAATTTAATTTGCATAATATTCCGGCAGAAACTATATATAATTTACTTCAGGTTTAATTGTTATTCCATAAAGAGATTTTACAGAATCAACTATATTTTGAGCCAAATCTATAATATCCTTTGCTACAGCATTATCTTTATTTATTAATACTAAACACTGTTTATCATGTACTGCTGCTCCTCCCAACATTTTATTTTTCCACCCGGCTTTATCAATAAGCCATGCTGCCGGGACTTTCACAGACTGGGTATCAACTGGATAAAACGGTATTTCCGGATATTTTTCTTTTAACAGATTGTATTGAGAAACAGGAATAACCGGATTCATAAAAAAGCTACCAGCATTTCCATAATCATCAGGATCGGGAAGTTTCGATTTTCTAACCTCTATTACAGTATCCCTTATTGTTTGCAAATTAATATTTTTATTGCCGATAGCATGACGAAGATTCCCATAATCAAGATGATAAACCGGATTTTTTCGGAGCAAATACACTACCGATGTTATAATATATTTACCTTTTAGTTCTTTCTTGAATATGCTGTCCCTATATCCGTACATGCACTCCTTGCTCATAAATGTCCGTTCTTTGCCTGTTGCCACCTCAATCGCCTCTACTTGCAGAATAATATCTTTCACTTCAACACCATAAGCTCCGATATTCTGGACGGCACTTGCTCCGACTTCTCCGGGAATTAATGATAAGTTTTCTGCTCCACCCCATCCATTACTTACCGAATATTTAACAAAATCGTCCCAAACCACTCCTGAACCGGCTTTTACAGTTACATATTCAGAAGTTTCCGATACCACTTCGATGAATTTTATTTTCGAATGTAATATTACTCCTTCATAATCGGATGTAAACAATAAATTACTACCTCCCCCGATTTGCAAGAATGGATTCTCTCTCAATAAATCGGTTTTTAATAAGTCTATCAACTCTTCTATTGATTGATATTCGGCAAACCACCGGGCTGAAACAGATAAATGAAATGTATGTAATTGTTGCAGAGATTTATTCTCTTCTATTGTTATCATAAGGTAAATTTTAAAATTTATAATCTGAAGTCCGTCAAAATCCCGTCTTCAAAAAAAAGATAACTTCCAGTATTATAGAACCATTGTTCTTTCAGTCCCCCATAAGTGGGTATTCTTCTCACATCATTAGGCCGGCCTAATGACAAACGACACTCATCCTTTGTCATCCCTTTCATTACTTTAGACTTAGTTATAAGATCCCAATTTACATCAGAGATTGTTTTATACAGATTCCTCGGGTTATCAAAACTAAAAAGTCTGTCAAACGTCGTATATTGTGTCGCTAATGTTTCCGGGAATAAAGTACCTAATACATTTGCCGTATTTCCGACATTATCCTCAAAAACAAACTTTATCGGTAATACCTTATCTCCGGGCAATATATCTTTGATCACCACCGGGACGAATTTATGACCTCCTATTTCCACACCGTTCTCATCATACCAAATAGATGTTTTGATATATAAAGTCTTTCCTATCAACATTTTCCGGGCTTTCAGTACATCCTCTTCAGCAACCATGTCAGGCAGTAAAGGTTTATAATCGCTATCCTTTATCTCTTTTATAGTCTTTTCGGTTCTATACTGGTATTTTATCCCCTCACAATCAAAAATCAATACAGCATACTGCGCCTGTCCGAGTATGGATTTTTCAATCATACCTTCGAATGTGAAAATCTTATTTTTAAACGAGACATGTATCGGAACTGTATCCTGTTCCGGCTTTAATAAAAGAGAAAGGTCATTGCTAACATAAATAAATCGTCGTCCTTTAGTCCATTCGGCACACCTTTTTTCTTCAAAATTATTTTTAACGAACAATTCCTCAGCACTCGGTTTTGCCTCTTCTATTTTATCTTTTTTCCGTTTAGCAAAAAGAGGTTCACCACAAAAGGACTCTATTACTCCCAATAAAACAATAATATATATACAAGTTCTCAATTTCATTGAATATTCAAATATCAATTTATGCATCAAATATAAGAAGAATGTAATAAAATCACATGCAAAGTTTTATTAAATCCTGCAATTAAAAGAAAGACAAAATACTCTTTTTATAGTTATTTCTATTACATTTGCAACTGATGACTTTAAGCATAAAAAATATTTCGAAAACCATTCGTTTCCGTCGTTGGAGTCGATATCAATTTGCAGCATTTCAAAGTATCGGGAAATGTGTAAATATCGGATGTGTATGTAAATCAATCATCGATATTTCCTTGAAAAAACAAAAAGGTATTCTCTATACACCAGAAAAAAGCGGCTTTACTTGCCACTCGGAAGTTGATGAAAATGATGAAGATACCCCTCCAAATACTTCATTTTTATTCAAAAAATCAGAGATATTACCTGTTATCCCATCAAACGATATTCCTTATTGTATTTATTTTCTATTATACCAAATAGAGACCGAAGACTACTGTCTATCACGTAGTTTCCGGTCTTTTTTTTATAAAAAAATATGATCAAAAAATTAAAAGACAAAGTCCTATCAGGGGGACATTTATCGGAAAGAGAAGCATTCTCTTTGCTTAAAACCACAGATAAAGAAGCTTTATATAAAGCCTCAGGAGAAATTACAAAACATTTTTGTAAGAACAAATTCGATATGTGTTCCATTATAAACGCTCGCTCCGGAAAATGTCCGGAAGATTGTAAATGGTGTGCACAATCCGGGCATTACAAAACCCATATCAATACATATTCCCTTATTGATCGGGAAGAGTGTCAGAAACAAGCCACTCTAGCTTTCCAACAAAAAATACATCATTTAGGATTAGTTACAAGCGGACGTAAAGTTCAAGGAGAACTATTAACTCGGGTATGCGACTTATACAAACATATATCAAGCATTAATACAAATACTCGTTTTTGCGCATCATTAGGCCTTTTGGATAAACAAGAATTATCATTACTCTTGGCCGCTGGGGTAAAACGGTATCACTGCAACTTAGAGACTGCTCCCTCCTATTTTCCGGCTTTGTGTTCTACCCATACTCAAGAAGAAAAAATAAAAACAATTCGTACTGCACAAGAAATTGGAATGGAAGTTTGTTCCGGGGGAATAATAGGCATGGGAGAAACAGCAGAACAAAGGATAGAATTGGCTTTTACTTTGAAACAACTGAACATACATTCAATACCTATCAATATATTACAGCCCATACCCGGTACACCATTAGAACAAACCGCACCATTATCTCCAGACGAGATACTCACGACTATCGCTCTCTTTCGCTTTATTAATCCCGACGCATATTTACGTTTAGCCGGAGGAAGGGCGCAGTTGTCTCAAGATACACTGAAAAAAGCGCTAATGATCGGTATCAATTCTTCTATCGTCGGAGATATGTTGACGACTGTGGGTTCTAAAGTAGCCGAAGATAAAAAACTATTTACCAATTGCGGATATTCTATTGACAATGAATATGAAAACGAATAATTTTGACAGAGAACATTTATGGCATCCTTATACATCTGCATCAAATCCCATACCTACGTATGAAGTAGAGCGGGCAGACGGGGTATATATTCAACTAAAAAACGGGAAAAAGCTAATTGACGGAATGTCTTCTTGGTGGGCTGCCGTACACGGATACAATCATCCAGTCCTAAATCGAGCAGCACAAGAACAATTGTCTAAAATGTCCCATATCATGTTCGGAGGATTAACTCATAGTCCGGCAATAGAATTGGGGAAAAAGCTATTGACGTTAGTCCCTGAAGGACTCCAGAAGATATTCTATTGTGATTCAGGATCTGTGGCTGTAGAAGTAGCTCTTAAAATGGCTGTGCAATATTGGTATGCTCAAGGGAAAAATAAAAAAACAAATTTTGTTACTATTCGGTCGGGATATCACGGTGATACATGGAATGCCATGTCGGTTTGTGATCCTGTGACAGGCATGCACTCTATTTTCGGGAGTTCACTTCCCCACCGATATTTCGTACCTTCACCAAGCTGTCGTTTTTACGATGATTGGGATGAAAATTGTATTGTGCCATTAAAAGAATGTATAAAAGCTCATCATGAAAATATTGCAGCATTGATTTTAGAACCGATAGTACAAGGTGCTGGAGGAATGAAATTTTATCATCCTCAATATCTAAAAGCGGCAAAAAAACTCTGTGAGGAATATCACCTTTTATTAATATTCGATGAGATAGCTACCGGATTCGGTCGTACAGGAAAGCTTTTTGCTTGCGAACACGCTAATGTTTCTCCAGATATTATGTGCATCGGTAAAGCCTTAACCGGCGGATATCTTACAATGGCTGCCGTATTATCGACAAATCACGTAGCTGATGTAATCTCTTCCAGATTCCCCGGTGTCTTTATGCACGGACCAACTTTTATGGGAAATCCTTTAGCTTGTGCAATATCTCTTTCTTCTGTCAACCTATTATTAGAAAACAACTGGAAAATGCAGGTTAAAAATATTGAAGCTCAATTAAAAGAATTTCTTTCTCCTGCCAAAGAATATCCACAAGTCGCAGATGTCCGCATATTAGGCGCTATCGGAGTCATTGAAATGAAAGAGGTTGTCGACATGTCCAAGATACAATGTCAGTTTGTCGAACATGGTGTCTGGGTAAGACCTTTTGGCAAATTAGTATATATTATGCCTCCATACATCATCAATCCCGATCAATTAACTCAACTGACATCAGCGTTATTAAGTGTAGTAAGCAAACAATAAAACGATGAAAGACAAATATTTTAAGGACAGGCTAAAAGAAATAGAAAGTTCCGGAAACCTAAGGAGGTTGCAAATAATAACCAATAGTGAAAAAGGTGTTATTGTAGGAAATAAAGAGTTTACCAATCTTACTTCCAATGATTATTTGGGTATCGCAACAGACCGCCATTTATATTCCGAGTTTTTAGAAAACTTAAAAGAATCCGATTTACAGTTTTCCGCATCTTCGTCCCGATTACAAACCGGTAATTACGAAGATCATATTGTTTTAGAAAAACGTTTGGCTGAATTATTTCATTCAGAGTCAGCATTAGTATTCAACAGCGGTTATCATGCAAATACGGGAATCCTTCCGGCAGTAACAACATCCCGCTCAATGATACTTGCCGACAAGTTAGTACACGCAAGTATTATTGACGGCATCCGTCTTAGTCAAGCAAAATGTATTCGTTTCAAGCACAATGATTATCGACAGCTTGAACGCCTCATACAACAAGCCAGAGAGCACCATGACCGCATAATTATTGTTACGGAAAGCATTTTCAGTATGGACGGAGATGAATCGGATTTACGAACATTGGTCCGATTTAAACAAAAATATCCGGCAATTATGCTTTATATAGACGAAGCGCATGCAATCGGTGTACGGGGAAACAACGGACTGGGTTGTTGTGAAGAACACAATATTATCGAACATATCGATTTTTTAATCGGTACATTCGGAAAGGCGCTGGGATCTTGCGGAGCATTCTTGATTTGCAATAGGACAATGCGAGAATATCTTATTAATACAATGAGGACATTTATTTTTACAACAGCACTACCTCCGATCAATCTCAAATGGACTCTTTTTACACTGAATAAAGCCGTTGGCATGAATAGCCGACGAGAACATATAAAAAAAATCTCAAACTTGTTAAAAAAAGAACTCAGTTCGGAAAATCGGGAAATACAAAGTAGCAGCCATATTATACCTTATATCACAGGTTCTTCAGAGTCGGCACATAATGCGGCAAAAGAACTCCAAAAACAAGGATTTTATGTCCTTCCGGTACGTCCTCCGACAGTCCCTGATGGAACAGCAAGAATACGGCTCTCTCTAACTGCAAATTGTACAGAAGAAGAAATAAATCGATTAATATACTGTATCAGGAATTTATCAAAATCATGAAACAATACTTTACAAAACAAGAAAATAATAAGTCTCTGATTTTATTCTTCACAGGTTGGGGCATGGATCAAAATACCTTATCTATCAATAAGAAGGATTTCGACACTTGCATCTGTTTCGATTATACGGATATAGATTTCGAAAAATCTCATTATAAAAATTATCAAGCAATCGATGTATATGGATGGTCGATGGGGGTATGGGCCGCATCTTATACTTTACAGAATTGTAACTTACCTATTCGGAAAAGTGTCGCAATAAACGGAACGATTTTTCCGATAGAAAAAGAAAGAGGCATAGATCCGATAATTTTCCAAAAAACAATAGATTTATTGAACGAACAGAGCTTACTAAAGTTTAATAAACGAATGTGTGGAAGTAAAGAGAATTTTCAGTTTTTTATAAAGCACTCTTCCCTCAGATCTATTGAAAGCCTAAAACAAGAATTAATCTCTATACAATCAATGGTTAAAAAAGATATGACATCAACCTTCCAATGGGATAAAGCGATAATAGGAACGCGTGATTTTATTTTTCCAACAAAGAATCAACTAAAAGCATGGGGAAAAATAAAATACGAAATTATAGATGAAGCCCATTTTTTAGATTTTAATAAATATGTCGATTAATAAACAACAAATAAGAAAATCATTTACAAAGGCTATCTCCACATATGAACAAGAAGCCTTTGTACAATATCAAATAGCGACGGAATTATGCCGATTGTTATCTGTATATTCAGACCATCCTATATCTTCAATTTTAGAAATCGGATGCGGAACAGGCTTCTTCACACGATTATTACGTACCAGTTTCCCTTCTGCAACTATTACTGCAAACGATCTTTGTTCTGAAGTTGTCAATTATATTCCCGATGACATAAAATTTATTCCCGGAGATATGGAGACGATTAATTTTCCGGATAAATACGATCTGATAGCCGGATCATCTGCTATACAATGGCTGGAGAATCTTCCATTATTTTCAGAAAAAATGAACCGTACTCTTTCAGAGAAAGGGCTTGTAGCGATTTCGACATTCGGAGAGAAAAACCTCACAGAAATAAAACAAATTACCGACATCGGCTTATCTTACTTTACAGAACCAGATTTAGAGCATATTATTTCTTCTTCATTTCAGATTATCAAAATGAAAGAAGAGATCAAAACTGTTTATTTTCCATCACCTAAAGATGTACTATTGCATTTAAAACGTTCAGGCGTCAATGGTATCACCTCAGAAAAATGGACAAAATCTGATTTATTGTATTTTACAAATCAATACAATAAGCTGTTCAAATCAGATTACGGAGTTTCGTTAACATATCACCCGATTTATATAATTGCATCAAAAAAACAGAAATCATGAAAGGAATCTATTTTATTAGCGGTATTGATACAAATATCGGAAAATCAGTAGCAACCGGATGGCTTGCCGGACAACTGCTAAATCAGAATGTAAAAGTCATCACGCAAAAATTAGTACAAACAGGAAACAAAGAATACTCAGAGGATATTGAACTTCATAGAAAGATTATGAAAATAGAAATGCTTCCGGAAGATATTTCAAAACTGACAGCACCAGTAATCTTCAGTTATCCTTCATCGCCCCATCTTGCAGCAAAGATTGACAAAAAAGAATTGGATATTGATGCAATAACCTTGTCAAGTAAAATTTTAAAGGAAAGATATGATGTAGTTCTGTTAGAAGGTGCAGGAGGGCTCATGGTTCCCCTTACTCCCGATTTACTGACGATCGATTACATATCCCAACAAAATTATCCCATAATATTAGTGACTTCCGGTAGATTAGGAAGCATAAACCATACACTCTTAAGTCTTGAAGCTATTAAAAATAGAAATTTGAAATTATATTCTGTTATATACAACCTCTCTCCCTATACGGATGAAGTCATTGTTCAAGACTCTTTAAAAATAATAGATCAATATATACGCAAAAATTTTCCCGAAGCTTTTCTAATACAAATGCCGGAGGTTACTATATAATAAAAGAGCGGGGACAGATCACATTCTGTCTCCGCTCTTTTGTCAATGACTTATTATTTTTATTCAGATGCATTCATTTCAGCTTCTATTTTCTTTAAATTAGCTTCATCACCCAAATTATAATATATGCCTCTTAATGCAATCATATATTCGTTTTCATCAGGTTTCATCGAATGAGCTTTTTCATAATATGGAAGAGCTTTTTTATATGCAACCAGCACAACTTCATCCCTTACTTTCTGATATTCTGCATCATTTTTAATCAAGCTGGCTTCATTACTTGCCGTTACAGCCTTATTAAAATAAATACGTCCCATCTCTCCATAAGCCTCGGCATAATCTGGTTTTACAGATATTGCTTTTTCTAAACATTGCACTGCATTTGCTTCATCTTTCTTATTTTCATAATATAGAACAGCCAAAACTTTCCAATACTCAGCAATGTTAGGATCAGCTTCCAACGCTTTTTTCAAATAAGCTATCGCATCATCACCTTTTCCCGTATAAATACATAAGTTAATCAATTGAGACATAAACTGATATTTAGGATCATTTGCCTTCTCACCTAAAACCTCGACAGCCTCCTTCAATGTATTAAACTGGTTTACAGTATCTTTTTCTTGACTATATGCATAAACTAAATAATAATAAATATCCTGAATTTCATAGTTGTCTTTTTTGGCTTCATTCAATGCTTTAATCGCCAACTTATTATCTTTTGTTTGAAAAGCTGCCAAAGCTGCATAGTATCTGATCTGCATATAGGAACTGTCCGTTGCATTCAGAGTTTCTTTGGCCATGAAATTCAACTTGGGAATATCTTGATATATCTCCCACATTTTATAAGCCTTTTTATAATCTTTTTCATTATAAAAATAAGCTCCGGCACTCCAGAAATGAGGTTGATTGTTCTTAATCGTATTCTTGATATCTTTCAGATATTTAGATTTCACTTTCCC
>NZ_CEWDCG010000043.1:0-17246 GCF_982436375.1 Coprobacter sp.
CAGTTTATCCATTGCACTGTCTGATTGGGAAGGTGCATACTGAGCAAATTCGCAGGTATCCAATATTTCCATAAAATGATTTACCAAATCTTCACTTGCTCCATATTTAGCTAATTCGGTAGCCACATTATCCCGAGTCAATTCTGATAACGGTAAACTTAATTTATCGCTCAAATATCCCCATACAGCCTGCAGGACTTCATTGTAAAACGCTTCTTTTTGATGTTCTTTTAAATATTTTCCCGCAGCTTTCAACCTTCGAGTCGCTACTTTATTGGCTTTCTTCGTTTTCATTAAAGTAACATTTGCATTCTCCCGAGCCTGCTTCCGATTGATAATTACAAATATAATAAAAAACAATGCAGGCAAAATATACCACAGCCAATATCCCGTACTTCCCCACATAATAGACGGAGATTTTTGCAAATGCAAATTTCCGGTTTTAATAAAATGAATATCTTGATTCAACATTTGCAAAGCTTCTTTATCCGTAAAATTGGAGATCTGAGATGAAGAACCGCCTGTGCCTTTTTCTACTTTTAAATGATATTCCGGCGTTGTCAAAGTCTTATAGCTATTCGAATGAACGTCGAAATATGAAAAATCAATTCCCGGAATAACAAAATCTCCTGCATTACGAGGGATAGCTGTATATTCTATCGTGCGGACACCTTCTACTCCGGACGTCGTATTTTGAGTTTTCACATCAATCTTTGGATCATAAACCTCAAAATCTGCAGGGAATTTGATCTCCGGATTCTTTACATATTTAAGATTTCCCACCCCTTTGATCTGCAATTTTACAGTTACGGCTTCATTGGTTTTCAAATTCTCTCTATTTATAGAAGATGTAACCGTAAATGTTCCTACTGCTCCCATATATGAGGCCGGTTTTCCTGCAGGCAACGGCAATACTTCTACCGTAACCGGTTGTGTACGCACTGTCTTTTTTACTTCCTGCAAACCTCGCATCATACCGAAAGGTCCTCTCATAGGACGAACGACCTGTAATGCCATATCGAATTTACCGGGATTAATCGTTATTTTCCCCGAACGTTGAGGAAATAACAAAGCTCTCTTAATCACAACTGTCGTATAATTAGCTCCGTCATAGTGATCTAACTCAAACTGAGGATTCTGAATCGGCATATCCTGAACTACAAAGCCGTCAAAACTCGGAAAAGTATAATTCTCAAGTCCCATATTGGCAGCTTTGGTATATAATTTTATAGTTGCCAATATAGCTTCTTGCTCATATACCTTTGTTCTTGAAAGTATCAAACGGGCAAATGTCGTTGCGTCTGTTCCTGCAGAACTCTGAGCCGAAGGTGCATATTCCCTGTCATCATCAGAACCAGCATCGGAATTTTTATCCGGAGGCAAAATTTTTAAATTGAGAGTATTGGATGTCAATTGTTTTCTGCCTGCCCGAATAGTTGCAGATCCTATCTTATAAGTTCCTTCTTTAATCGCCTTTAACGTATAAGTGTAAGATTCTTCTGTTTGAGTTGTTGTTTTTCCATTTATACTGGTAAACTGCGACCCTTGAGAAACTGCCGGACCAAAAAGAACATTACATCCGGGAAATTCCGGGACTCTTAAATCTTGACCATTTGCATTGATTAACGTAAATGTTATCTGGAATGTCTGCCCTTTAATAACCTGTCCCGGCGCCGAAGCAGAAAATTTCACCCCATCAGCAAAACCGGATGAAATAGTACTGAAAAAAACCGCTATTATGAAAAATAATTTTTTCATTTTTATATATACTATTTTTTATTACTTATATAGACTGATATTTCCGTTGAGCTTCATTAAACCTCTTTTCACGAGTTTTTTCACTCTCCGGCAATATTTTTATTTTTACTTTTTTTGTCTTCAAAACCTTACCATTTACATCTACTGAAGCAGAAGGGAACTTAACTTTTCCGGTCTTCTTTGCCTTCAATATCAATGTATATACCGTTTCGATCGGAGTACGCCCCCAAAACGAAAAACCTCCATTGCGAGAAACCTCTGGTCCGTAAACCAATTCGCAATTTTTTACTATCGGAAGATTAAAATTTTCTCCTTGAGCATTTTTTAAAACAAAAACAGCCTTAAATGTTTTCCCCACTTCTACTTTTTCCGGGACAACAGCTATAAATGATATAACATTATCAGAATATTCTTGTTCCGTGGATTTGTCAAGTAAAATCGTACGTGAGGTAGTCTTCAATAAATTTCCATCAACTCTGACTGTTGCAGAACCTATTTTCACCTTCTTTTTACGATCGGTTTTCAAGATATATGTATAATCTGTATAACTCTGAGACCAGCCTATTCCCCACTCCATTATATATTGTGAAGGACGAGAAACTACAGGTCCTTTTATTACTTGGCATCCGCTAAACTCCGGAGCTCTGAAATCTTGTCCTTCAGCATTTTCAAGACGAAAAATCAGCGTAAATTCCTGACCTGAATAAACTTTTTCCGGAACAATCAATTCAAAACGCACATTATTTCTTCCATAAGTCGCAACACTTATGAGAAAAAATATGAACACAGTGAATTTTGCTTTTTTTATCATGCCGAATAAGTTTTAATCTTTACATTATCATTACCATTCCTTGTCCGTCTTCTTTCGTTTCTGCTGTTGCATCATAGCTTTACGGACTTTTTCTTGAGTATTCCGTTCATCTTGCTGCATAGCATCCAATATCTGTTGTGCATTTTCTTTAGACATTTGAGGAGAAGATGATTGTTGTTTATCCTGGTCTTTCTTATCCTGTTTATTGTCTTTAGGATTTTGCTGTTGATTTTTATCTTGGTCCTTATTATCTTTATTTTGGTCTTTTTGGTCTTTATTATCCTTATTCTGATTTTTATTTTGATCCTGATTTTTTTGGTCTTGTTGTTGTTTCTTTAAAAGCAACTGAGCCAAACGCAAATTATAGCGTGCTTCGTCATCTTTCGGATTACGCCGCAATGCATTTTTATACGCATCTATACTCTCAGCATATTTTTTATCCTGCATAAATACATTTCCCATGTTGTACCAAGCTTGAGCACTTTTTATACTATCGGTTTCCAATGTCGCCGCTTTTTTATATTGTTCGAAAGCTGCTTCATATTTTCCTTGACGAAACAATGAATTTCCCAAATTATACATTCCCATCCATGAGTCGGGATTGGCATCCAATGCCTTTCTGTACTCAATTTCCGATTCGGTATATTTCTCATCGGAATATAGTTTATTTCCGCCACGAATGCTGTTTCGTTCAGCTTTTTTATTTACTTCTTTACTTGAGGACATAGGTTCTTTTGCCGAATTCTGAGCAGAAAGTACGGTAAAACAACACAATGAAACTATCATTATTATATATTTCATAACCTTTCCGTTTTAAGTGTCCGGTCCATTTATCGACCAAAAACAATTTTATTTAGTAAAGAAATTAAATTTCTTCATCCACTCGTTTTTCCGATCTAAAATAAAAATATCAACCAGCAACAACAAAAGTACAATCCAAGCAAGTCCTTGAAACTGTTCGTCATATTCCGAATATACTTTACTTTCGATATCTGATTTTTTCATTTTTTTTATCTGGCTGGTCAGAGCCCGCAAAGCGCTGTTCGTATTATCCGCCGTTACATAAATACCCTCTCCGGCTTTAGCAATTTCTTGTCCCATCTGTTCATTCAATTTAGTAATGACAACATTTCCCTCATTGTCTTTTCTGAAATCACTACTTTCATTACTCATCGGAATAGGAGATCCTTGTGGAGAACCTATTCCGATCACATCCACACGAATACCTTTTTTTGCAGCTTCTGCAGCCATTGCAACCGCATCATCTTCATGATTTTCTCCATCTGTAATCACGATAATCGCTTTATCGGCACTTTCATCCGGAGTAAACGAATTCATTGCCAAACTAATCGCCCTTCCTATTGCTGTCCCTTGAGTAGGAACCATATTGGGATCGATACTGGACAAAAACATTTTTGCCGAAACAAAATCTGAAGTTATCGGTAATTGCGTATATGCATCTCCGGCAAACACGATTAATCCGACTTTATCGTTATCCAATTCATCAACCAACTTAGATAACATCATCTTGGCTTTTTCCAAACGACTCGGATTAATATCACGAGCCAACATCGAATTAGAAACATCCAACGCCACTACTATTTCTACACCTTGTTTTTTCACAGTCTCCACTTTTGCTCCCATTTGAGGTCTGGCAATCAAAAATACCAAAACAATCAATGCCAACTGTTGTAAAAAGAACTTTGTTCCAGGTTTATATTTTGAAACATCCGGCATTAAAGGTTCAAGTGTTTTTACATGACCAAACTTTGCCAAATTTTTCTTTTTTTTGTACACACTATAAAAGTAAAGCACCCATATTAGCGGTACTATAAGAAGAAGATATAAATATTCTGGTTGTGCAAATCGAAACATAATCAAATCATTTAAGGAATGTTTCTTAATAGAGTATTTCTCAAAACAATCTCACAAATCAACAAAATCAGAGCCATCATTGCCCACGGCATAAAGTTCTCTTCTCTACGGCTAAATTCTGTTACCGTCAATTTTGTTTTTTCCAACTTGTCGATTTCTGAGAATATATTTTTCAAAACACCTTTATTCGTAGCCCTGAAATATTCTCCTCCCGTAGTAGAGGCAATTTGTTTCAAAGTAACTTCATCTATTTCTACTGGAATATTCTGATATTCGATACCATACGGGGTCTGAACCGGATACGGAGCAGTTCCCTGTGTCCCTACTCCAATCGTATATACTCGAATACCGAACGATTTTGCAATCTGTGCAGCCGTAACCGGAGCAATATCCCCAGCATTGTTAGTACCATCTGTTAACAATATTATCGTCTTCGACTTTGCCGGACCGTCTTTAATACGATTTACAGCTGTTGCGAGTCCGTCTCCGATGGCTGTCATATCGGCAATCATACCGCACTGAACATCTTTCAATAAGTTCAACAAGACGGCATGGTCTGTAGTCATCGGACACATTGTAAAACTTTCTCCTGCAAATATTACCAACCCGATATTATCATGCGTACGCCCGGTTATAAATTGTGCCGCAACATCTTTTGCCGCATCGATACGATTGGGCTTAAAATCTCGTGCCAACATACTTGTCGATATATCTAAAGCGACGACAATATCAACCCCTTCTGTCGTTTGGTTTTCCCACTTATCTGTCGATTGAGGACGGGCCAACGCTACAATCACACATGCAACAACGCCTAAACGCAAAATAAAACGCAAATGTCGCAAATAAGCCTTATAAGTCGTCGGCAATTTATCAAAAGCGAAAGTTGACGAAACCTGCAATGAGGCTTGGGCTTTTTTTTGCTTCATAATATACCAGACTATTGCCGGAAGAAGCAAAAGTAACAACCATAAATATAGAGGATTCGCAAATATCATAATTCATCTTTTTTATCAGAACCGGATATAGAGGTTTTATCTTCATCGACCTGTACTCCGTTTTCTTTTTTCTCTTCGTTTGTAGAGGGCTGTTCTTCAACGACTTTCGTCTCTTCAACAAAAGTTATTGCATCCCGCATTGTTGCTTCATTATCATCCGGAAGTGGTCTCATTTTTGCAAATTTCACAAAATCAGCCATTTCCAAAATTTGTTTTAACTGTGTATCAACAGCTTTAGTTTCTTTATTAGAACGCAAAACAGACAAAATCTGAGATGATGTCATCTCCATTGCATTAATATGAAAACGATCATCAATATATTCACGCAAAATCTCAGTTAACCGAGTATAGTACTCTTTTTCCTGCCCATTCTGCCAAAGTTTATCTTCCTTTAAAACCGCCAAAGCTTTTAATGCGCGCTCGTGTGGAGGCAACAGATCCTCCGGAGAAACAGTCTTCTCTTCGGGTCTCTTTTTCTTCCTATAATAAAGATATCCGGCAACGATCAAAGCCAATAAAATAATGATACCTATAATTGTAAGAAGTGTATCCGAAATATAATCGAACAATACAAACGGAGGCTCTTGTACTCCTTTTATATCAATTGCAGCCTGAGTCGTATCAACTTCTACCGGAACGACTTTCAAACTCAATGTCTGAGTAGAAAATGTATCATTGTTTAAAATATACCGAAATGGCGGTATATAATAGAAACCCGAATCAAAAGAGGTTACTAAAATATCTCTATTGATTTGAATGCGATCATTGCCCAACAACACGGTGTCAGGCTTCGAAACATTCAATATTTCTACTCCGGTAACCAATGTATCATTTAAAACCGGCATAGAAATCATTTTATTTTTATCCTGTACGAGTTCCAGATGTATCCGCGTCTGCTCTCCCATCCATATAGATGCCGAATCCATCCGAGCTCGAACGACAGGGTCTCCGGCAAAAACCGGACAAACTATAAAGATAGCCGACACCATTGCGAAAAACTTCATCAATAATTCCTTATAAATATCTTTCATCTCAGAATTTCTATTTTTATCCGTTATAAAGCTTATCATCCCCTATGCTTAAACAGATTCATCAAAGCCAATACGTAATCTTCATCCGTAGCGATAGCAGTTATATCGACTCTGCTCTTGCGAGCAGCATCCAACACACGATCTTGACGTTGAGACC
Organism: Coprobacter sp.; assembly: GCF_982436375.1. Lineage (NCBI taxonomy): Bacteria > Pseudomonadati > Bacteroidota > Bacteroidia > Bacteroidales > Barnesiellaceae > Coprobacter > Coprobacter sp. Next base: position 6,628 of record NZ_CEWDCG010000043.1, read on the forward strand.
ACCATTGAGAGTATGTATCTCTCACTCTCTTGGAAGAAGTATCGATCCACTTTTCCTCACCCCGTTCGGAGTCCTGCATTTTCATCAATCCGACATTCGGAAGTTCGGACTCTCTCTTATCGTACACCTGAACAGCTACAACATCATGCTTACGGTTGGCTATCGATAAAGCATTTTTAAAATTTTCTTCGGTAATAAAATCCGAAATGAAAAATGCCGTACACCTTTTCTTGATCGCATTAGTCAAATATTCTAATACCAAAGATAAATTCGTACCCGTATGCTCAGGCTGAAAATCAATTAACTCCCGAATAATATAGAGGATATGTTTTCTTCCTTTTTTCGGCGGAATAAATTTCTCTATTTGATCTGAAAAAAAGATGACTCCTATTTTGTCGTTATTTTGTATTGCAGAAAATGCCAATGTTGCGGCAATCTCGGTCATCACCTCCTTTTTCGATTCACCTACAGCACCAAAATTACGGCTACCGGAAACATCGATAAGCAGCATGACTGTCAATTCCCGCTCTTCCTCAAAAACTTTGATATAAGGTTTATGATGGCGGGCTGTTACATTCCAATCGATATCCCGGACATCATCTCCAAACTGATATTCCCGAACTTCGGAAAAGGCCATACCTCTCCCTTTAAAAGCCGTATGGTACTGCCCCGCAAAGATATTACGGGATAGTCCCCGCGTCTTTATTTCGATCTGGCGGACTTTTTTTAATAATTCTGTCGTCTCCATACGTTATAATCTCCGGAATATTCTTAATTTAGGGAACTTCTACCTTATTCAATATTTCACTGATCACCTCCTCAGACGTAACATTGTTTGCTTCTGCCTCATAACTTAAACCGATACGATGCCGCATCACGTCATGACACACAGCACGAACGTCTTCAGGAATCACATATCCCCGTTGTTTCAAGAATGCATACGAGCGAGCTGCTAAAGCCAGATTGATAGATGCACGTGGAGAAGCCCCGAATGAAATCATGTCCTTTATATCTCCCAAACCATAGTCTTGAGGAAAACGAGTTGCAAATACGATGTCAACGATATAACGTTCGATTTTCTCATCTATATATACTTTCCGGACAATATTACGCGTCTCGATAATTTCCTCAGCCTTTAATACAGGTTGAACTTTGGCTCTTTCTCCGGATATATTCTGACGGATAATCAATCTTTCTTCTTCTTTTTTAGGATAACCTATGATTACCTTCAACATGAAACGGTCAACTTGTGCTTCAGGCAGAGGATATGTACCTTCTTGTTCGATCGGGTTTTGAGTAGCCAAGACAAGAAACGGATCATCCAGTTTATAAGTTTCCTCTCCGATTGTCACCTGACGTTCCTGCATCGCCTCTAACAAAGCACTTTGTACTTTTGCCGGTGCACGGTTTATTTCATCTGCCAAAACGAAATTTGCAAAAACAGGTCCTTTCTTTACTTGAAACTGCTCTTTTGCCTGACTATATACCATCGTACCGATCACATCGGCCGGAAGTAAATCGGGAGTGAACTGAATACGATTATACTTAGCATCAATTAATGAAGCAAGTGTCTTAATAGCCAATGTTTTTGCCAATCCGGGAACACCTTCTAACAAAATATGTCCGTTAGACAACAATCCGATTAAAAGAGAATCCACAAGATGTTTTTGACCCACAATGACCTGATCCATACCCATTGTAATCATATTGACAAAAGAACTTTTGCTGGCAATAAGTTCATTAAGTTCTCGAATATCAACTGTTTGACTCATATTTTTTCTTTTTAAATGAGTTATTTATAGTTATCGGTTTATTTTATTCTATGTAACGTTGCAAAAGTAGCCATGTTGCTTTTACATTTAACAATTTAGATGTTAAAAAAGAAAGAACTATATATTAAAAAAAACTAAGTCGCCCGGCTGAATCCAACGGACGACTTAGGCTATTATAGATCATTTTTCATATCTTTTCAATATTTCCGCCGCGAGAGCCTTTGCTTTATCAACAGACTCTTTATTTCCCGAATTTATTCCATATTTATCCGGATCGGGAATAATCAAGGCCGTACCAATCGGAACATTATTCGGGTTTTTTATTTTCATTTTATTTTCCTCATAGATATAAACCCAAAAAGTCTTGTGTCCGTAATGTTTTAACGAAATAGTTGTCAAAAAAATACCGGGCTTTACAACTTCAATAACCGGAATTTTCGGTTCTTCTATTTCTTTTTGATGTTGTTGCAAATCTGTCGAATCAACTTTCTGACATTTTTCTTCATCTCGGACATCACTCCTTTGCTTTGCAACTTCATCCGCCGCATTCGACTTCCGTTTCATTACTGCCGTCGCTTTTATAGAATCTGTTACCATCGTTTCAACAACTGACAGAGAATCTTTGTTCTCATTTACGTCCGTTTTATTCTTTTTTATGGTAAAAGTTACAGGATGCATTGTCAGATTCACTTCTTTATACGAATCTGCTTTATCAAAATATACCCAACCCAAAGCGAACAATGAAATAAGAAGACAAGCTGACAGAAATCCTGAAATATACCCCATTTTGGTACGGCGTCTAAATTCACCTTCTATATCTACATTTTCAGGCCGGACAGACTTCTGCAAAGGCTGTAATGAAACTTCCTTTTTATCTGTATTTTTCTCCTCATTAACAGATTCCGAAACACTTTCAGATTTCGATGAAGAATATTTTTCCTCTTCGTCACGATCTTCATGAGAAATTGAAGTTGTGGTTTTCGTTGCAGCTTCATCGCCATCTATCACACCGACCTCATCCTCATCAAAATCCAAAAGATCTTCGCTCTCCTCATCTTCCTCCTCTGTCAAGACGGCATCGGTCATAACATCATCAGGAAGGATTTCCGCTTCAAAACAAGCGAACGGAGCGTTAACTGCTTCTTTAAGATTTTTATCCGGAGTAAAAGTCAATTTATAATGTCCGGGGATTTCAAAAGGTAATCCTGTTTGGATATTGACACTAGCCCTTTTCTCTACCCAGATAGCTTTAAAAACACCTAATCCGTTAATTTTCAAAGACTCTCCTTTGGAGATAACTTCAGATGCCAACCCAAAGAACTCCCTTAAAAAGAGTTCTGCATCTTTCTTGGTACATTTGGCCTTTTGAGCAAGAAGATCCGCCAAATCGGGCATAGTTATTTTATTGTTCATCTCCAGAAATATCTTTTAATCGATTCTTGATTACCGTTCCCGGTTTAAAACCCAATACTATTTTGGGGGGAATGAGCATTCGCTTGCCGGTTGCCGGATTTACAGATACCCGTTCCATTTTTTTTCGAGGCTCAAAAGTCCCGAATCCTTGTATAGACAATGTATCCATCTGGCCGCAACGATCTTTTAATATTTGCAACATATCTGAAAAAAGATTATCTATTTCTTTTTTATCTTTTCCCAATCTGCTTTGAAGTTCTTCTATAAATTGTTTATGTTCCACGTAACCATTATTTAAACAATTCGGATGCTATATTACACTTTTTTTTCGGTTTTTCAAAATAATCATCTTTCATTAAGACAAAACAAAATATCTCGACACTCTGTTTAATTATTTTCAAAAAATCGGATACAAAATAACGAAATAAATCTTATATTTACCTATCTGATATAAAAGTTTACACGGATGGACGAGAATCGAATTTTTTTTAAAAGAGATATCAGTTGGTTATCTTTTAATTATCGGGTTCTATCAGAATCCCAAAATAAGAAATTACCAATATTCGAAAGAATTAAATTTTTATCTATATTCTCTTCGAATTTAGAGGAATTTTACAAAATACGCATATCGGAATATCGTCAAACCATTGCTCAGGAAAACAGCGAACCCGAGCTAAAATCTCGCGCAAAAGCGACTCTATATGAAATCAACAAAGAGGTAAGTCGACAAATGCAAGATTTCTTTTTTATATTTCGAGATGAAATATTACCGGAACTCGCCCGAAATAATATCATTTTATACCAAGGAGAACAACCTATAATAGAAATGCACCGAGCTTTTATCCGAAACTATTTTTATGACGAAATATTCCCTTTTTTACAACCCGTTCTAATTTTAAAAGATGATATTTCGTCTTTTTTGCGGGATAACAGACTTTATTTGGTCATAAAACTTTATAAAAAAAGCAATGCCGAACTATGTTATGCTCTAATAAAAATTCCGTTTTCCAAAGTCCCCAGATTCATTTCTCTTCCGTCTATCGGAGAAACTCATTATTTGATGTTCATAGACGATGCAATCGGATACAATCTAGACATCGTATTTCCGGGATTTATCGTAGATTCTTATTATAGTATTCGAATATCCCGAGATGCAGACTTTTCAATCGATCCACATCGGAATTATGATCTGGTGAAAGAGATCCAAAAAAGCGTAAAAAAGAGAAAAACGGGAAGAGCAAACCGCATGGTTTACAATCATAGAATGCCGGCAGATATGCTCCAATATTTATGTGAAACATATCATATCCCGGAATCTCAGTGTATTCCGGCCGGACGTTATTTGACGTTGGAAGACCTTATCAAACTTCCTAATCCAGGTTCTCCCAGTCTCTCATCCCGAACATTCTCCCCCATGCGGGTTGCTCTATTCGACCGATCAGGTTCGATGTTCAAGGTCATAAAAAACCAAGATATCTTATTGCACTACCCTTATCAATCGTTCGACTATCTAATCCGTTTCCTTACCGAAGCCGCCTATGATCCTAAAGTCGATGAGATAAAGATCACCCAATATAGGGTTGCTGAGGAATCGGCAGTAGTAAATGCTCTTATCACTGCTGCGAAAAACGGGAAAAGAGTCACGGTCTTCGTAGAGTTGAAAGCCCGATTTGATGAAGAAAACAATATCGCCACTTCTGAACGAATGAAAAAATATGGAATAAAAATAATATATAGTACTCCCGGATTGAAAGTTCATGCAAAAGTGGCATTGATTCTACGCCGTTCGGAAAGAGGTGGAAATATTGAAAAAAGTTTTGCTTATTTGAGTACCGGAAATTTTAATGAAAAAACAGCCAAGATATATTCTGATATGGGCTTGTTTACTTATAATACGACACTGATACAAGATTTGAATTTATTGTTCAACATCCTTGAAGGTAAAACCGCATATCCTCATTTCGAGCAATTAATTGTATCTCCGTTTAACATGCTTTCTTCATTAAAAGAAAAAATAGCCCGCGAGATCGAACTCGCAAGGCAGGGAAAACAGGCATATCTCATTTTGAAAATGAACGGCCTACAAGATGAAGAAATGATCAGATTATTATATGATGCCAGTGAAGCAGGAGTAAAAATAGATTTAATTATTCGAGGCATCTGTTGCCTCGTTCCCAACCAGCCATATAGCCGGAACATAAAAATTATTCGCATTATCGACAAGTTTTTGGAGCATACCCGCATTTGGTACTTTAACTCCGATGGTAAAGAGGAAGTTTTCCTAAGCTCTGCCGACTGGATGAAAAGGAATCTGAGTCGCCGGATAGAAACTGCATTTCCCATCACAAATGAACAGATAAAACAAAAAATCATAAAGATATTACGACTTCAATTACAGGATAATACTCAGGCCTGTATTATCGATGAAAATCTACAAAATATTCCTGTAGTCGAAAATTCTGAAAAACCGGTAAGAGCTCAACAAGAAATATACGAACTTCTAAAAAATGAAGCCGAATCTACTACTCATATCTGAATCTAAAAAACGGGAAATAAGAGGATTGTTTTACCGTTTCGGTTTGTAAGGAAGCGATAAGTTCTGTAATATTAATTATCGGCAGTGGGTAGTTACCAAAAAACGAATCTGCACTTTTTAAAACCAGCATTCCCCTCAAAGTGCCGATCGAAACCCCGACCAATATACTCAACAGTTCGGGAGCTACAGAAACACTATAATCCCGAACACATACTACCGCTTCCATTTCTCCTACCTCGAAAGTTGATTTGATTTCATAAGTCAGCAAATCTTCAGAATTCGTATGATACACTACACCGACAATTAGTTCTATGATATTTCGACCAATATCAGGTAATATATTCAATAACAATTTTACAAAAACAGGCTCTTTCAAAGCTTCTCCCAATTTTGTTTTATCTCTATAAGACAATTCCTCTATTTTTACCAAACGTATCTGCATTGCGATTTTATCCATAATTCCGTTATTTTGAAAGTTAGAACAGATAAAAAATCAATAATGTTTATCTCATCCCATTTAAAAGAAAATCTACAAGAGTTTCTTGAACCAGAATTGTTATCTTTGTTCCCAGATTAAAATAGACTAAAATGAGCAAAGAGAAGAATCCATGGATAGTATCCACGATCATACTTTCTGTCCTTCTTTTGATGATTGCCGGACTATTCTGGTATCGTTATAACAATGAACATACAACATTCGAGATTGTCGATGATTTAGGGGGAAACATATTTCCTTCGGCTATTCTTTCCGTTGCGGTTTCCGACACACAAATTGTCGTTCCGGCAGATACTGCATATTTAGGAAATCCTAAATCGGGAATTGCAATTCTCATAAAATCGGGAAAACCTCATAGCAAAGTCAGAATTACAGTAGGTGCGACACCTTTTTTTGAAGAATCGGTTTCTGAATTTATCTTGGAAAAACCTAAAACCGAATATAGGATATATCCGGATATTATTTGGAAATACGATGCTTTAAAACAGGCCATACAGCCCTCTCCTGTCAGTGTAGCAATACAGGTCGAAATGAACTACAAGAAAATGGGAAGACATGTTAAAACCATGTCTGTAAGGAGTATAAACGAATGTCTATTGGGTTATATCGATGAAAAACAAAAATTCCATGACACCGGAATATTTTTTGCAGCTTATGTAAATGAAGACCATCCGATGATCGATATTATTTTAAGAGAAGCATTAAATACACGCATAGTAAACCGGTTTCTCGGTTATCAATATCAGGGAAAGTATGTAGAAAAACAAGTTTATGCAATCTGGAATGCTCTGCAAAAACGAAATTTGAAATATAGTTCTATATCTTCTTCAAGCTTGTCTTCAAATGTAGTCTTTTCTCAACGAGTACGTTTATTCGAGGATGTATTGGAATCTGCTCAAATAAATTGTGTGGACGGAAGCGTTTTATTTGCCTCATTACTGAAAGCAATCAATATAGATCCGATCTTGGTAAGAATGCCCGGTCACATGTTCGTGGGATATTATCTGGATAAAAGCCACACGAAAAAAAATTTTTTAGAAACTACAATGATAGGTGATGTCAATTTAGATGATTTTTTCCCTGAAGAACAATTAGACTCGACTATGGTAGGAAAAAGCCAAAACGAAATTTCATATACGATATTTAACAAGTCAAAAGAATATGCCAATAAACGGTACGAAGAAAATAAAATCTCTATAGAAAGTAAAAAGAAATTCTATACTCTCCTGGAAATATCCCGAAACATACGTAAAGACATACAACCTATAGGAAAATAATATATAGATACATGTCACCGATAATCAATATGTCGTATTTCTTCAGCCAAATAAAAAGCCTTTTCCATATCACATATTCCATATCCATAAGGTAATGCAGGATCAACATATCTATCGGAAGATCATTGTAGAACCTCTTCAAAAGAGATTCTCAACTCTGACCCGAGTAAAATTTAGACAGGACCTTAGAGAAAGGAATAGAAGAAATAACCGTTGTGATATTTTCACCTTTTTGATTGTCTGACTTTTGTATTTTACTAATTCGTCGCCCCCATTCCCGTCCCCTAAAAAATCAATAGAAGCCCTAAAGTATTGATTTTCAACAACTTTAGAGCTTCTATTGAGGTTCCTGGCGGATTCGAACCGCCGTAAACGGTTTTGCAGACCGGTGCCTAGCCACTCGGCCAAGGAACCTTATTTCTCATTTGCGATTGCAAAGGTAATGCATTTTTTTTAATCTGCAAGACAAATGAGAATTTTATTTCATTATTTAGAGACCTTTCCTTCCAAAATGTCTTTACAACAATCACTCTTCTTTCCACAACCCGAACAGCTACAACAAGATGCAGACTTTTTATCTTTACGAATAAATCGAATAATAGCTCTCAATAAATATAAAGCTACCAATATACCGATAATCCCGACAATTATATTCTGATTCATATATACCCTTTCTTTTTATATAAACAATTTCCCGATATTATAGATCAAAAAAGAGACAATCCAAGCAACTCCGGTATTATAAATAATCGTGAATAACCCCCATTTCCAACTCCCTGCTTCATTAGCCACCGCAACAATAGTAGCAATACAAGGAATATATAGCAAAACGAATGCCATAAAACTAATTGCAATCAATGGAGTAAAGTCTGGATGCCCCGTTTGAGGATTAGGTGCAGTAAGTTTTGCCGACAATGTTGCATCATCTTCTGAAGCACCTTCAGAATACAAAACACCTATAGTACTTACTACCAATTCTTTTGCCGCTGTACCGGAAATAAGAGCAATACTGACTTTCCAATTGAATCCGAGCGGTTCTAATACCGGCTCGATAAATTGTCCTATTTTCCCAATGTATGAATTTTGTTGCTGAACAAAACTTTCTTCTACAGTTGCATTCACTGTATCTGAAATAGAAGTTCTCGGATAATAACTTAAAAACCAGATAATAATAGATGCAACCAATATCAATCCACCCATTTTCTTCAAATATTGTTCAGCTTTTCCCCACATATGACGTAAAGTGGCTTTTGCCGTGGGAATCCGATAAGGTGGCAATTCCATAACAAAAGGTGTTTCATCCTTTTTAAACAAGAACTTCCGCAATAAACGTGCTGTAATGATAGCCACAATAATACCTAACAAATAAAGTCCTATGAAAACCAGACTTGCATGATCAGGAAAAAATATTCCGATCAATAAAACATATATAGGCAAACGTGCACTACAAGACATAAAAGGATTTATCAAAATAGTAATAAGCCGACTACTGCGACTCTCAATCGTACGAGATGCCATAATTGCGGGAACATTGCACCCAAAACCCATAACTAACGGAATGAAAGACTTACCGTGCAACCCTACCCTATGCATAATCTTGTCCATGATAAAAGCTGCGCGGGCCATATATCCCGAGTCTTCCATAAAGGAAATAAAAAGATACAATATCAATATATTCGGAAGAAAAACAATAACACCTCCTACTCCGCCAATAACACCATCCACAATCAGATCTTTCAATGGGCCGTCACTCATATATCTTTCCACCAAAGATCCTATCCATGCAACTCCGGATTCGATCCACTCCATCGGATACGCCCCTAATTTGAAGGTTGCTTCAAACATAACCCACATCAATAGAATAAAAATCGGAAAACCGAAAAGCTTATTCGTCACCAACGAATCTATTATATGAGTGGTACGAGCTTTTTCTCTATCTCCAGGAATTAAGGTCTCTTTCAAAGCACCCGAAATGAATCCGTATTTCTCATTAGAAACCGCAGTTTCCACGTCTTCTCCCAAAGTTTTTGAAATGCGCTGCACCTCTCTATTTCGCAATGTAATCAAGTCATTATAATCTGCCTTATCTTTCAATATAGATTCAACCTCTTTATCACCTTCAAGAAGTTTTATCGCCAAATAACGAGGTGAGAAATGCTGTTTTATTTGAGGATCGGTCTTCAATTCTTCTTTTAACACATTAATACCCGACTCAATTACTTTCCCATGATTGATATGTATATGCCTCACGGTCAAGTCTTGATTTTCATATACCCGAATAATCGTATCGAACAAATTATCGATTCCTTTGCCCGAACGCGAAACTGTGGGGACAATAGGTACTCCGATCATTTCACCTAATGTCTTATAATCCAGTACTGCCCCACTTTGCTCCAACTCATCATACATATTCAAAGCGATAACCATACTGAGATCCATATCGATAAGCTCGGTAGTGAGATATAAATTCCGCTCTAAATTAGAAGCGACAACGACATTTACAATAACATCGGGAGTTTGTTCAAATATATGACGACGCACATATAGTTCTTCAGGAGAATATGCCGACAACGAATATGTCCCCGGCAAATCATAAATATTAAAATGATACCCTTTATAATTGAAATATCCTTTCTTTGCATCGACCGTTACTCCACTATAATTTCCCACATGTTCGTGTGAACCAGATGCCACATTGAACAAAGAGGTTTTTCCACAATTAGGATTCCCCACGAGCGCTATATTAATCGTTTTTCCCGAGCGAACCACCGCTTTTCCGATAACATCATCGTTTTGAAGCACATTAGGATCTTCACAAGAGACCAAATCTACAGCTTCATTTTCCGTAAGAACTTCTATCATAGAAGCTTCACTTCTCCTTAAAGAAACTTCATAATCTAAAATTTTATACTTAATCGGGTCTTTTAACGGAGCATTCAATAAAACAGAAACCTTTTTCCCCCTGACAAATCCCATTTCTGTAATACGTTTACGAAAAGCTCCATGTCCCAAAACTTTGACAATTACAGCTTCATCACCAGTTTGCAGATCGGATAAACGCATACTACTCTTATTTTTTAAGTTATACCTAATTTGCGTTACAAAGATCACTATTTATTCTGATT
>NZ_CEWDCG010000044.1:0-16741 GCF_982436375.1 Coprobacter sp.
ATATGCACAACTTTTTAAACATAAATCTTTTATAATTTAATTCCGCCAATAGGTAAGATCATTTATTTCCGGAATGGCGGAATAGGCTGTTTGATCACAAGTGCATGGAACTATCGAGATATAACCGTGAGCAAGTGCCCATTCGTCAGTATCTTCATTCTCGGGTTCTAAATTCATAAAACGGCCGGTCAGCCAATAGTAATCTTTCCCGTGCGGATCGATACGGTGGTCGTATTCTTCGGTCCAGTAGCCTTGAGCCTGGCGGCAGATGCGTGCACCTTTCGGACGAGGAATTGCCGGAATATTGATGTTTAAACAGACCGAAGGCGGAAGCCCTTTTTCCAAGACTTTTTTACAACTTTCCCTTACGATTTCCCGGCAGGGCGAAAAATCTGCATCCGGTTCGTGACTGGTAAGAGAGAAACCGATAGAGGGGATTCCGATTATACAGCCTTCCAGAGCAGCTCCCATCGTTCCCGAGTAAACAATGCTGACGCCAGAGTTCGAACCGTGATTGATTCCGGATAATAAAAGGTCAGGCTGGCGGTCGAACAGTTGATTCATAGAAAGTTTTACACAATCGACCGGTGTGCCGTTTGTCCGGTAAAAAGATATGTTCCTGTAATGTTCGATCAAATTGAGCCTTAGAGGAATGCCGACAGATAGTGCGCTCGATTGGCTGGAACGGGGACTATCCGGTGCTACGACTACGATGTCGCCCAAATCTTCTATCATTTTTGCCAGTTCGTGAACGCCTTTTGCTTCTATTCCGTCATCATTCGTTACTAAAATAAGCGGTCTTTTTTCTGTGGCTGGGACTTTCATATATATTTTAATTGTCAGGTTCTTTGTATGCAAATGTACAAAATAAACATTTTTCAGACCGCTTTTTTTAACGTGTAGTTTATTCGAGTGCTAAATTAATTGAAAGGCACAGTAGTATCCGTCAAATTTATTTATCTTTGTCACGATGAGTGAGCACTTTACGTATATTCGGAATCTTATTGATGTTATTAACAATAAAGCCGACTTATCAACAATCGGGACATTTTTTTGTGTGCTGATAAATAGCAGAACATAAAAAACGGTTACTTTGCTCCCGATAAAATTTTGTGTTATGGGTAAAGTTATTGCTATTGCCAATCAAAAGGGAGGAGTGGGGAAAACCACTACTTCGATCAATTTGGCCGCATCATTAGCCGCGTTGGACAAAAAAGTTCTCGTGATCGATGCCGACCCACAGGCAAATGCTTCTTCAGGACTCGGGGTAGATCCTCGTACGGTTTCTGTATCGATTTATGAATGTCTGATCGGCGGAAATTCTTTGCGTGAGGCGATTGTCGGATCTTGTGTTTCAGGATTGGACATCGTGTGTTCGAGAATCGATCTTGTCGGTGCAGAATTGGAACTCTTGAATGTAGAAAACCGAGAGCGAGTGTTGTCACGGTTACTGGATGAGGTCAAGCGGGAATATGATTATGTTTTGATAGACTGCTCTCCGTCGTTGGGTTTGATAACCGTTAATTCTTTAACCGCTGCGGATTCGGTTATTATTCCGGTTCAGGCCGAATATTTTGCGTTGGAAGGAATTAGTAAATTATTGAACACAATTAAGATTATCAAATCCAAATTGAATCCGGCTTTGGAAATAGAGGGCTTTTTGCTGACTATGTACGATGCTCGGCTGAGACTTGCCAATCAAATTTATGAAGAGCTGAAAAAGCATTTCAGGGATATGGTGTTTACTACCGTTATTCAGCGGAATATCCGGTTGAGCGAAGCTCCCAGTCATGGGATTCCGGCGATATTGTACGATCCGGATTCTCGCGGAAGTATTAACCACATGCAACTGGCAAAAGAGTTGATCGAAAGAGAGAGTTGATTTTATAAGATAAACCTGTCTTGCCCGGCAGGTATAAAAGGGCGACATACTATGGCTACATTTAAAAGAAACGCTTTGGGGCGTGGACTCGACGCACTTATTACGATGGATGAGGTGAAAACGGAAGGGTCTTCGTCGATAAATGAAATAGAAATTTCAAAAATAAAGCCGAATCCGGATCAACCCAGACGGGAATTTGATCAGGAAGCGTTGTCGGAATTGGCTACATCTATTCGGGAGTTGGGCATTATACAGCCGATATCTTTACGTCAGATATCGGACGGAACTTATCAGATCATTGCCGGGGAGCGTCGTTACAGGGCTTCTATTATGGCCGGTCTTAAAACCATTCCGGCTTATGTGCGTACCGCAGAGGATGAGACGATGATGGAGATGGCGCTGATAGAAAATATTCAACGGGAAGATTTGAATTCTATCGAAATCGCATTGACGTTTCAGAAATTGATCGAACAGTATAATCTGACTCAAGAACGGTTGAGCGACCGGGTAGGTAAAAAAAGGACGACTATCGCTAATTATCTGCGTTTGTTGAAACTGCCGGCCGAAATTCAAATGGGGCTGAAGAACAAATTGCTGGATATGGGACATGCGCGGGCTTTGCTGTCGATCGATGACCCTGCACTTCAATTGAAAGTGTATGAACTGATACAAGAGAACGGTTATTCTGTGCGTAAAGTCGAAGAAATCGTGAAAAGTCTTTCCGAAGGACATTCGATAGAAGAGGCGAAGAAGCCGAAAGTCCCTTCTCGCCCTACTTCGCGTGAAGAATATGATATTCTGAAAAAACACCTTTCTTCATTTTTTAATACAAAAGTTCAGTTTACCTGTAACGATGAAGGAAAAGGACGGATTAGTATTCCTTTTAAAAATGAGGAGGAGTTGGAACGTTTGATCGCTATCTTTGATAAACTGAAATAGTATTTTGACAGGGATATATTACATATGCAGACATAAAATACTGGGGATCTTTTTAACTATATGTCTTTTAATCCCGATGTCGGCTGTCCCGGTATCGGCTCAAGTACAGACAGAAGTTTCTACCGGAAAAGATTCTCTTTATGTCATCGGAACAGAGAGGTCTGTCGATGTTGTCGATACTACCGGATTGGAGGTCGACCGTAGAGATAGTGTCGTGTTCAATCCCGATCCGATGAAAGCCGTTTGGTTATCGGCATTAGTTCCGGGTCTGGGACAGATTTATAACCGGAGATATTGGAAATTACCGATTGTAATAGGCGGGTTTATGGGATTAACGTATGCCGTCTCTTGGAATGGCCGATATTATACCGATTATTCTCAGGCATATCGAGATGTCATGGATAGTGATCCGACTACCGATAGTTATATAAATTTTCTTCCGTATAACCGGCGTAATGATAAAGCATGGATCGAATCGAATACCGAGTGGCTGAAAAGTGCGATGAAACGAAAGAAAGATTTTTACCGTCGTAATCGGGATTTATGTATCATATCTATGATCGGGGTTTATGTCGTGGCCATGATCGATGCTTATGTCGATGCTCAATTATATCATTTTGATATTACGCCTGATGTTTCGATGCATTTGCTTCCGGCTGTAATGGAGCCTACGCCATTTTCGAGTACCTCATTGGGGTTGCAATGTGCGATAACTTTTTAAAAAAAATGAATTGATTATGCAGAAAATAGTGCTTATATTTCTTTTTTCGGTTTTGCTATTCCCTGTTTGGGGAACGATAGACGACCCTCAGAAAATCAAAACGGCTAAAGACACGATTTCAGATCAGGAAATCGTTTTGCCGGAAAGCCTTGAAGCTGATGTCGATAGTCTTCTGTCCAGTTGGTTTTTAAAGAAATATGCCATAATCGATGAAAATTGCATAAGAAGCAGTGTTAATATAGATTATCCGGACTCTGTTTATATTCAGCGTTTGGCGGCTTTACCTACTGTTATAGAAATGCCGTATAATCAGGTTGTAAAAAGTTATATAACTCTTTATACCGAGAAGCGTCGTGAATTGGTAGAAACGATGATCGGTCTGAGTGCCTATTATTTTCCTATTTTCGAACAAGCTCTTGAAAAAGCCGGATTGCCTCTTGAATTGAAATATCTGCCGATCATCGAATCGGCTTTGCGTCCGGATGCTGTTTCCCGTGCAGGAGCTACCGGGTTATGGCAGTTTATGATCGGTACGGCAAAGCCTTTAGGTCTTGAAGTAAATAGCTTGATCGACGAACGTCGAGATCCTGTTCGTTCGTCAGAGACAGCCGTACGATATTTAAAAGAATTGTACAATATTTATCAAGACTGGCCTCTTGCCATAGCCTCCTATAATTGTGGTCCGGGAAATGTAAATAAAGCGATCCGCCGTTCGGGTGGCAAAAAAGACTATTGGGAAATTTATAATTACCTGCCGAAAGAAACCCGGGGCTATGTACCTGCGTTTATTGCGGCTAATTATGTGATGCATTATTACCAAGAACATAATATTTGTCCGGTTCTTACCGACCTGCCCTTGACGACTGACACGATACAGATCAGCGATCGTATTCATTTGAAGCAGATTGCTGATGTTTTGGAGATTCCTATGGACCTATTACGAGGGCTTAATCCGCAATATCGAAAAGATATTATTCCGGGAGATACCCGTTTGAGAACGTTGTGTCTGCCTGCGCAGCAGGCTTACGCTTTTATCGATGCGAAAGATTCTATCGTCAATTATCAATCTGAGATATATGGTCGGCGAACAACTGTCGAACCTGCAGGTTATTATGCTTCGACCGGAGGCGGCAGTTGGGTATATCATCGTGTAAGAAAAGGAGAGTCCCTTTCTGTTATCGCCAATCGTTATGGTGTTTCTGTCCGGAATCTTCGCAATTGGAATCATTTAAAGAATAATAATATCATAGCCGGGCGAAGACTGAAAGTTTATCGTGCCGAACTCGCTCGGAAAACTCCTTCTAAAAAAGTCGAGAAACCGGATAGTATAACTGTCATGTCTAAAGATTCGACTTTTATTGCACAATCTACGAAAGAAGTAAAAAACGAAACTGCCGTTATTTCTCCGGTTTCGAGTAGGAAGAATATTTCGACGGCACGTAATCCGCGCAATCCTGCCTATGATCGTTATCATTATCATAAGGTCACTCGGGGAGAGAGTTTATGGACTATTTCGCAACGTTTCCCGGGTGTTACTACTAATTTGTTGAAAAAAATAAATAATTTGCATTCATCCTCCTTGAAGGTCGGTCAGATCCTTAAAATTCCGGAAGTTTGATTCTGTGGAAAAATTTCCACAATTTGTGTCAAAAAATACTCTTTTGAATAGGATTGTGCGTCTTATTTTTGTGACATGATAAAATGTCTATAAATGAAGAACACATCCTACTATATCTTATTTACATTATTTACGTGCATTTTTTGTTCGTTCGATGTCGAGCGCATTCCTGTCATTTATATGATCGGAGACTCGACAATGGCCGATAAACCTCTTTCGGGTGGGAATCCTGAACGAGGCTGGGGACAAATGTTCTCCGGATTTTTGACTCCGGATATTCATGTCGATAACAGAGCTTTGAATGGACGCAGTACGCGGAGTTTCAGGAATGAAGGACATTGGGAGCTCGTGCGGAAAAAGCTTCGTAAAGGGGATTATGTGTTTATTCAATTTGGGCATAATGATCAAAAAGCCGATACTGCCCGTCATTCGGATGCGGAAACCGACTATAAGATAAATTTAGGGAAATATATAGATGAGACCCGAAAAGTCGGTGCAATACCGATACTTTTTACGCCTATTGTCCGTAGGAAGTTTAACCCGGACGGTACATTAGCAGATACACATGGGAAATATACCGATGCGGTAAGAGCTGTTGCTAAGGAAAAACAAGTTTTATTAATCGATTTAAATAAAATGTCTGCCAGTTTGCTGGAACGGTATGGACAGGAAAAATCTACTTCTCTTTTTGTCTGGGTCGAGCCGGGAATTTATGCAGCATTGCCTGAAGGGAAACAAGACAATACTCATCTTAATGTGAAAGGTGCGAGGTTAATTGCCCGTATGGTCGCCGAGTCTATAAAAGAGACTATTCCTGCTCTTGCTTCTCATATCGTGATGTATGATTACGTTGTAGCCAAAGATGGTAGCGGAGATTTTTTTACTATACAAGAAGCTATTGATGCAGTACCTGATTTCAGGAAAAAAGGGCGTACGACGATCTATATACGGGAAGGCGTTTATAAAGAAAAGGTTATTTTGCCGGAGAGTAAAATAAATGTTTCATTTATGGGAGAGTCCCGAACTAAGACTATTTTGACTTATGATGATTATGCTTCTAAAATGAATGTATTCGGAGAGGAGATGTCTACTTCGGGTTCTGCTTCATTTTATGTTTACGCTCCGGATTTTATAGCTGAGAATATGACTTTCGAGAATAGTGCAGGGCCTGTTGGACAGGCTGTTGCCGTTTTTGTGAGCGGAGATCGTTCTATATTCCGGAATTGTCGTTTTCTGGGCTTTCAGGATACTCTTTATACTTATGATAAAGATAGCCGGCAATATTACGAAGGCTGCTATATCGAAGGAACGGTCGATTTTATTTTCGGAAAATCTACTGCGTGGTTCGAGAACTGTACAATTCACAGTAAACGTTCAGAAGGGTATCTTACTGCAGCGGCGACTCCGGCAGGAAAGGCATACGGGTATGTTTTCCATAATTGCCGGTTGACGGCAGATCACTCTGTCGAAAATGTTTATTTGGGGCGTCCTTGGCGTCCTTTTGCCCGGACTTTGTTTATTGAATGTGATATGGGTAGCCATATTTCTCCTGAAGGGTGGCATAATTGGAGGAAACCCGATGCTGAAAAGACAACTTTTTATGGCGAGTATAAAAGTCGGGGTGAGGGTGGAAATTGTGAAGGTCGGGTTAGCTGGTCGCATCAGCTTACGAATAAAGAGGCGGATCAGATAACTTTAAGAAATATATTGGGTGGAAACGATGAGTGGTATCCTCAGATAATAGGAACAGTTAAATAGTATAAATATAAAATTATAACCATGAAACAGATGATGAAACGATTCGGATTTTTATTTCTTTTATGTTTGTCGGTGATCGGTTCGATCCGTGCAGAAGAGAAACTTTTGTATTCTACGACATTTCAAGATTGGGAATCTTCTTCTGCAAGCGATGATGCAGTCGTTGTACCTGCAAAGACTCATTTTTCGAACGAGGATTTTTCTTTTTCTTTGTCTCAGGTAGTTGTTTCTCCGACAGGAACAGATTCTAAATTTACCAGTTCTTATGTGACTCCCGGTTATATTCGGGCAGAAAAAAAGGATAATTCTGCTATCGAAATTTCTGCTTTGGAGTCGGTTACGAAGATCGAATTTGTAGAAGCTGCTACCGGAAATGATCGGGGATTGGGTGTGCAGATAAAGTATGAAGGTCAGTCTGAGTGGGAAACGATTTTCGATACGCCATTGGACGGAACATACTATTATGATTCTAATAACGAGAAATATAAAGATACACAGGGACATTTGGTCTCTATTTCCATTCCGGAAGAAAAACAAAAGAATGTATCTATCCGCTTTTATAATTTGAATGGTTCTCAATATGCATTCCTGCTTAGTCTCGACATTTATGGCGATTATGTTTCTACGGCCGAACAGGTAACGTTGAGTACAAAAACGAATATCGAAGGTGCGGGGAATATATCTGTTTTTCCGGTATCGGAGACTTATGATATAAATTCGACGGTAAAAATTTCTGCAGAGGCGGCTTTTGGATATGAATTCGTAAACTGGACGGATGATGATGGCGGTGCGGTATTGGGAAGCGATCCGGAGTTGGAACTTGTTTTAAATACCGATCGGAAAATAACCGCTAATTTCAATAAACTGACTTTGTATAAGCTGACTGTTTCTGTCAACGGTTCTCGGTGGGGTAGAATCTCTTTTTCTCCTGAGGCAGAGGATAATTTTTATCCGGAAGGAACTATCGTGACGCTTTCAGTGGTAGATAACCCTGTGACGATATTCGGAGGCTGGAGCGATGGTCAGACAGAAAAAGTTCGTACTGTTCAGATAACCGGGAATGTAGAGCTTTCAGCGAATTTCGATCAAAAGGACTTTATTGTAGGCTGGGATTTTAATGATGCTGCCAGTGCTGAAAAAAGAAAAGAGATTCCCGCACCGTTCTATTCTGAATCTACGAATCAGGGGTTGCTTTCGGCTTATGAACCGACCGGAGCATCGGTAAATTGGTTATACCATGCTGCAGAATACACTCCGGCACATGCAAATGCTCGGCTTTGGACGACAGATTTCAGTTCCCGGCGTTATTTTCAGGCTCAGTTTTCGACTAAAGGATATACGAATATAGAGGTTACATCGCTGATGTCCGGAAGTTATCAAGTATATTCTAAGCAAAAAATGCAGTATTCGTTAGATAATAAAAATTTTAAAGACCTTGTGACGATAGATCTTTCTTCGGTTTACGGACAGTCGTTGTGGGAAGATTGTATCGGAAAACTTCCTGTTGAAGCGGAGGATCAATCTATGGTTTATATTCGTTGGATTGCTGATGAAACAAGCACGATATTGGGTTCGGGGAATGATGGTACGACTTTGGCTAATGTATTCGTGTTTGCCGATCCTAAGAATGAATATGATCCGGAAGCTCCCGTATTGGCTTCGTCAGTTCCGGCTGAGGGTTCTTCTTCAGCTTCTGCGAATGGAGCATTAATTCTGAACTTTAACAAAAAAATAAAAGCCGGTACGGGAGATGTCGTATTGAACGGAATCTCTTTAGTCCCTGAATATGGATCTACGTCTGTTACTTTGCCTTATACGAAATTAGCGTACGATACCCCTTATTCTGTCGATATTCCGGCCGGTTTTGTAACCAATGTATCGGGGATACCTAATGAAGCGTTCTCAGTAACGTTTACGACAATGAGTCGTCCCGACCCGATCGCAAAAGTTTTTGATGTCGTAGTAGCACAGGACGGTTCAGGTGATTATACGTCTGTAAAAGAAGCAATCGATGCCGCACCTTCCGACCGTACATCTCCGTGGTTGATTTATATTAAAGCGGGAAAATATCAAGGCCATCTTGAAATTGCAAAACCGTATATTCATCTGATCGGGGAGGATGCGGAGAGTGTTATTATTTCGGACGACCGAGTCAGCGGGGATAATGATTTGGGCAAGCCTGTCTATTCTCCAACTGACGGGGCTACCGTATATGTCACCGGAGATAATTTTTATGCGACGGGCATTTCGTTTGAAAACGAATACGGAATAACTGCGCAGGACGGACCTCAAGCCCTTGCTCTGTGTACTTATAGTGACCGGGCTATCTTGAATAGATGTAAGTTGAGAAGCTATCAGGATACTTACCTTACTTCGAATAAAACGGGGAGACGTCATTTCTTGAACGAATGTTTTATCGAAGGTGCTGTCGATTATATTTATGGAGCCGGGGATGTATTCTTTAATAAATGTACATTGTATAATACCCGTAAATCGGGAGGATATATCGTTGCACCGAATCATAAGAAGGAAGAAAAGTGGGGCTATGTCTTTGATCATTGCGTTATCGACGGAAATGCTGATGTCGAAGGGCTTTATTTCGGCAGACCTTGGCACGATTCGCCTAAGACGGTATTTTTATATACTACATGCAAAGTCCCTGTTTATGCAAAAGGCTGGTATTTTACGATGGGAGGTATTCCGGAAATATGGGCAGACTATAAAACCGTAGATGCATACGGAGATCCGGTCGATGTGTCATTGCGTAATGATTATTATTATTATTATGAAGGAGAAACAATTATAGATGAATCTACCGGACAACCGAAAAAAGATGAGAACGGAGTAACCATGAAGGAGAATAAGATTGAAGGTTACGCCAAAAATTCGCTGACTGATGAAGAGGCTGCAGCTTATACGATCGAAAATGTAATGAGTGGAAGTGATGATTGGGATCCGGCGATTATGACGGAGAGTGTCGAAGCACCGTCCGGTTTGAAGATAGAAGGTAAGACGTTAAGTTGGGAAGCTTCGAAGTATGTCATCTGTTATGTCGTAAAAAAGAATGGATCTACGATAGGTTTTGTAAAGGCAGATGCGGCGGAGTTGGTATATGAGGATGAGCTGATGCAGTCCGGTGATGAATATACAGTTCAGGGAGTGAGTGAATATGGTATGTTGAGCGAATTGTCGGAAGTTGTTAAGGCTGATGTATCCGGGATAGAAACTCTTGATTTACCGGATTACATTGCTTATCGAAACGGTGATGAGATCGTGGTTAGAAATATTCCGGAATCGGCGACAGTAAGCGCTTATTCTTTAACGGGTACAGTCTTGGCACGGGAAAAAGTATCGGAAGGTACTTTCCGGATAAGCACTGTTCAGCCTTGTATTATTCGTATCGTTTCAGAAAAAAAGACAAGTGTGTTCAAAATGTTGTGATAGCATTTATTAATTATTAATGTGTGTATTTGAGATGAAAGTCCGGAAAGAATCTATACTTCCGGACTTTTATTTTTTAGAAAGTTTTATAGAAGAGGAATAACAGGAACAAGGAATAACAATAAATGCACCTATTCTGTTGATTCCTACACATTGTTAAGTGCTGGTCATGTATATCTTTGTATCATTAAAGTTTATTGCAAATGAAAAACATATCTATCTGTATTATAATCTCGATACTTTCGTTGGTTTGTGTGCAGGCGCAAACGCCGGCATTTCCCGGAGCAGAGGGGCACGGTCGTTATACGACCGGAGGACGAGGCGGAACTGTTTATCATGTGACTACGCTTGAAGATACCGGATTGAAGGGAAGTTTGCGTTATGCTGTTGTGCAGAAAGGAGCGAGAACAATCGTTTTTGATGTTGCCGGGACTATTTTTCTGAAAAGTACGTTGAAGATAGCGAATGACGATATTACTATTGCCGGACAAACAGCTCCCGGACAAGGTATTTGTATCGCAGGTTGGCCGGTATCCGTGTCGGCGAATAATGTTATTATCCGTTATGTGCGTTTCCGTATGGGAAATGAGAGTGGAACAGAGGAAGATGCTTTAGGCGGATGGGGAAAAAAGAATATCATTGTTGATCACTGTTCTATCAGTTGGTCTGTAGATGAGTGCTGTTCGTTGTACGGGTCTGATAACTTGACTTTACAATGGTGCATTATTTCAGAAAGCCTGCGGACGGCAGGACATGAAAAAGGCACGCATGGATATGGAGGTAACTGGGGTGGTGCTAAGGCCTCTTATCATCATAACTTATTGGCGCATCATGACAGCAGAGCTCCTCGTTTAGGTCCGAAAGCGGGAACTCAGACACGAGAATATATGGATTTGAGGAATAATGTAATTTATAACTGGTCGGGTAATGGTTGTTATGGTGGTGAGGGAATGAAAATAAATATCGTAAATAATTATTATAAGCCCGGACCGGCAACAAAAAGTGCGGCAACTTCTGCTAAGGTGCGGTATCGGATTGCCGGAATCGGCATTCGTACGGAAAGCTATGTTTCTAAATACCCTGATTTTGCTCCCATGAAACATGTTTGGGGGAAATATTATGTCGACGGAAATGTTGTCGAAGGTTATTCGGACGTAACGAAAGATAATTGGACGAAAGGTATTTATGAACAGATCGACAATAATTCTTGTGACGGATTATATACTCAGGTTACAAAAGACACCATTAAATTAGATACTCCTTTGGAAACGGATGTTGTAACTACTCATACGGCAACTCAGGCATTGGGGCGTGTTTTATTGTATGCGGGATGCTCTCTTGCAAGGGATGAAGTGGATGCCCGCATAGTGAGGGAGACGGAGTACGGGATAACGACTTATACCGGAAGCGTTTCTGCGGATGCGAAAAGTAAACCGGGATTAATAGATTTACCAGATGATGTTAAACCGGAAGGGGCGACAAGTGCATGGCCGGAGTTATCGGACGGAGGAGTAACAGAAGCGGAATTGATAGATACGGACGGTGATGGGATTCCCGATGTATGGGAAGAGGCTCACGGATTGAATAAAAATAATGCGGCAGACGGAAAGATTGTTAACTCTGAGGGTTATACGAATCTTGAAGTGTATATGAACAGCCTTGTTGCAGAGATTACCGAGAATCAAAATAAAGTTGTAGATTATACGCCTATTGTCCCGACTTCTTTGGAGACATTGTTGAAGAATGCTTCTGCCGGAGATGTGCTGGAAGTGACAAGCGAGGTTATAGGAAAGGAGTTGACGGTAGATAAAAATATCACGATAAAGGCTAAATCGGGCTTGATAGAACCTCCGGTGTTGGAAAAGGTGACTTTTAAAATTAAAAATGGAGCAAGTATTGCTTTAGATGGTCTTATTTTATTTTATGATCGTACCGATGAAGAACCGACTGACAGCAAATATCTGATCAGCGTCACGGGGGAAGCTCAGACGATTCCGGAAATTTCGTTTAGAAATTGCGAAATTTACGGATATGGGCGTGGTGCTGTTCGGGCTGATGACAAGACGAATATTGCCGTAATCGGTAAGCTGGAAGTCGATAATTCGGTCTTTCATGATATGTGTAAGGCAAGCCCCAATTATTCTGTTTTGGGATTTGCTAAAGCTGAGCTTTCGGAAACGGAATTGACAAATAGCTCGTTTTTTAATTGTTCGGGGGGAGTTTTTGTAAATGGGGGGGCTGTACCTCTGAATTTCAAAATGAGCAACGTGACGATTTTGGATTGCGGGACGGATGCGGATGAGACTCAGACCGGAAATGCGGCAAGAGCGTCTAATGAGATTATTGCTACCGGGGCTTGTACCGGTTCTGTTTATAGATTGGAGAATTGTATAATTTCAGGATTTGAAACGAAAAAAGTCGTATTGAATGATGAGGCGTATATCCAAAATTGCCTGATTGAGAATGAGGTAACCGGTGACTTGAAAATCAATACGCGGATTAATGCTTCTGTCATTTCGAAAGACTATGATTCTTATATTTTGACTACTGACTATTTTGTCGGGGATGAAGTGGGTGATTCTCGATGGACATTGAAATCTTCGGAGACGGGAGGTCTTATTTCGGATTTGGAACAGAATAGCGATATGAGAGTTTGTGTTTCGGGAAATCGGATTCATTTTGCGGGTATATCGGGTAATGTTACGGTAGATGTATTTGCAATAAACGGGAGCGCTGTTCTGAAAAAAACGGGAGACGGAGAAAGTGTTTCGTTTGAATTGCCTTCGGGTTTTTATGTTTTGCGTGTGGTTTCGGGCAAACAAGTAAATGTATTTCGTGTGAGTGTAAGGTAAAAAGATTGTTTTAGGTTTATTGTGTTTTTGATTATGAGGTTTTTGGGATCGGTAATACTGTTTTTGTTTTTTACGTTTTCCGTACATGCGAAGGTAAAGATAATTACTATCGGGGATTCTACGATGGCTGAATATGATCCTTCAACTACCGAAAAGGTGGGTTGGGGGCAAACATTATCTATGTTCGTCTTGTCGGATGCCGCTACGGTAATTGATGATGCCCGAAGCGGTCGGAGTAGTAAATCTTTTATTTCGGAAGGATTATGGGATGCTTCGAAAGCAAAAATATCTCCGGGAGATTATGTTTTGATACAGTTCGGCCATAATGATGAGAAGACAAATGTGGAAGGAACCGGTTCTACTATTCCCGAGTTTAAATCGAATTTGAAAATGTTCGTGTCCGAGACAAAGGCTGCCGGGGGAGTACCCGTATTGTTTACCCCTGTTGTAAGATGTAATTTTTCCGGAAATAAGATCTCGGAGACCGGGCGGCATATAACGGCAGACGGAGATTATGCCGCTGCTGTTCGTGAGGTTGCTGCAGAAACCGGAACTCCTGTCGTCGATCATACCGAGTTGACAAGAGTTTTAGTGGAAGAATATGGCGAGACGAAAGCCCTTTCAGAATTATATGCCTCCGGAGACAGAACGCATACTAAGATGAATGGCGCTATTGTTTTTGCCCGATTAGCGGCTGAGGAATTGTTAAGACAGAACATTTTGTCGGATTGTCTTTCTGTTGCTCCGTCTTTAATGGTCAGCCCGTCATCGGAGTGTGATTTCGGAATGGTTTATGTCGGTTCTTCATCGGAGTATCTTTTTTCTGTCAGCGGTTCGTCTCTTGATCCGGCTAACGGTTCGGTGACGATAACTGTTACTGAAGGATATGAAGTTTCTTTGATAAAGGAGGGGGATTATACTTCTTTTTTGAGGTTGCCTTATGAAAACGGAGAGTTGGCTTATACTTCTTTTTATGTACGTTTTGTCCCTGGTATAGCGGGAGATATAACCGGAACTTTGGCTTTGACTACCGGAGCGATGAAAAAAGAGATACTCCTTTCCGGAACGGGATTGGATGCATCGACCGGAGTGCGGTCGGAAGTCGTTTGGAAACTGGATGGAGACGAGCAATCCGTTGTATCCGGACCAATAGAGGCTCTTCCCGAAAGCTGGAGCAATATGTCCGTTTCGGATTATAACCGTGTGGGTGGTATTTCGGAAAAATCTCAACGAAACTTGATTTTGGGAGGATCATGGCCTAAAGAAGAGGATGAGGTCGCAGATCGTTATATTCAGTTCGGAATTTCTATACCGGAAGGAAAAACGTTTACCGTAGATAATATCAGTTTCGTTATTGCCGGTTCGGGAGGAAATGGTATGTGCTATCGGGCGCGTTATTTCAAATCTTCCGATATTTCGGCTGTAATGACATTGAGTGAGCAGAAAAATATGTCGAACGGGGTCTTGAACGAAATTTCGGTCAATCCGATGTTGAAGTTATCTGCTGGAGAGATTCTTTATATACGTATATATCCTTGGTATTCTTCTGTGGCAAATGGGAAAACGATTTGCTTGAAGGATGTCAAGATTTCCGGCTTGAGCAAGGATATGAGCCCTTCGAATATTTTGGCAGAGCAATTGTCCCCGGAGATAAGGATCGATAAAACTGCATTTCGGGATAGTCTGACGCTTACTTATATATTAAAGAATAGAACCCGGACAAAAATTTCATTGATCTCTGCTTCCGGGCAGCTTGTACGTTCTTGGGATCGGGGTGTTCAGAGTGCCGGAATGTACAATTGGAGCATAGGCGGTTCGATGCTGAATAAGGGAACTTATTTTATTTCTTTGCTAACAGAGCAGGGAAGAAAGACGTTGAAAGTCTTGAAAAAGTAGAGGAATATTTTTATTTATCAGTCGAAGTAATTTTAAAACGCTAATTATATGAAACAAACCTTGAAAGACCTGACGAGAAAGTCCGTATTTTTGTCGATGATGTTATTGGCTTGTTCTGGAATTTTCGCTAAATCGAAAACAAAATGGGCAGTGAATCCCGAACTTCCGATGTCGGTAAGGATGTGTCAGTCTGAGATTATTCGTAATCCGGAGGGATGGATGCTCGATTTCTCTACAAAATTGAAATGGAATTATTGTCATGGACTTGAATGTCAGGCGTTTTTGGATGTTTATGACCGCTATGGAGGAGATTATCTTTATAAATATGTAAAACAGTTTGCCGATACGATGATCAACGAGAATGGTCGGATATATGGCTATAAAAAGACAAATTATAATCTGGATCATGTAAATTCGGGAAAGATTTTGTTCAGACTATATGAACGGGAAAAAGATCCGCGTTATAAAATCGCAATGGATACATTGCGGGCACAGTTGGCTTCCCAGCCTCGTACTTCGGACGGAGGATTTTGGCATAAAAAAATATATCCGTATCAAATGTGGCTCGATGGAATTTATATGGGATCACCTTTTTATGCTCAATATGCCGCAACATTTAATGAACCGGAAGATTTTGCAGATGTTGTAAGTCAGTTTTTGATCATTGCGAAACATACGTATGATAAGAAAACCGGTCTTTATCGTCATGCATGGGACGAGATAAAGGCATTGCCTTGGTCTGACTTAAAAACCGGGCAAGCTCCGCATGTTTGGGGTAGGGCATTAGGCTGGTATATGATGGCTATTGTAGATGCTTTGGATTTTATTCCGGAAAATCAACCGGGCAGGGATAAAATGATTTTGATTCTAAATGATCTTGTGAAAATATTGCCGAAATATCAGGATCAACGTACGGGAGCTTGGTATCAGGTCGTAGATATGCCGGAAAGGGAAGGTAATTATTTGGAAATGTCTTGTACGCCTATGTATGCTTATGCGATTGCTAAAGGTGTGCGTAAAGGATATTTGCCTGAAAAAAGTTTGTCGATCGCTCAAAAGGCTTATCAGGGTATTTTGGATAATTTTATAGTAGTAGATGATAAAGGTATCGTCTCTTTGACTCGTATTTGCGGTGTCGCCGGGTTAGGAGGAAGAAAACCTTATCGAGACGGTTCGTTTGACTATTATGTGAATGAAATCGTTAGGGATAATGATCCTAAAGGTGTCGCACCTTTTATTATGCTCTGTCTTGAAATGGAGAGATAAGTGTGGAATGCTTTTATTTGTGTTGATTAAATAAACCAAAAGGGCCGTTCTGTTGTTGTTAATGGAGTCGGCCTTTGGTGTATATTAAAAGTCCTGATTAGAGTTTATTCAAGAAAGGATAAGATTGATTTTCAGAAAATTCGAGGCTGTTTAAGGTGGAAGGGTAATAACCCATATTAAATTAAAATAATCTTAATGGCTTGAAAATCGACTTGTTACTATTAGGATAGGCTGTTAAAAAATATTTCTATAAAATTTAAACAGACTTTAAATTCAATTTATAAAAATAAAGTCGTATTTTTGCAAAGAACTGTTACTAAAAACGATTTTACAATATTTATTCATTCTAAAATCAACAAGTTATGGAC
>NZ_CEWDCG010000045.1:0-16692 GCF_982436375.1 Coprobacter sp.
AGATATACCTGCCAGCAAAAAATCACCCAGATCGGTGAATTACAAAAACATCTGGTCGATGTCCGTTATGAGGCCCTGACATTGTCTTCTA
This sequence comes from Coprobacter sp., assembly GCF_982436375.1. Classification (NCBI taxonomy): domain Bacteria; kingdom Pseudomonadati; phylum Bacteroidota; class Bacteroidia; order Bacteroidales; family Barnesiellaceae; genus Coprobacter; species Coprobacter sp. Next base: position 92 of record NZ_CEWDCG010000045.1, read on the forward strand.
AATTAATGGGAAGCAGCCGTCAATCGCAAGTCGAGAAATTAATAGAATCGAAAGGTCTTGATCTGCATGAGTCAAAACAGCCCCCGTTTAAACTTGTAAAGAAAAATCATGGCAACCGATAGAGGAAACATCATATTTCGATATATTATCATTACCTTATTAATCGTATTCATTTGCTGTGCAATACTTTATAAGGTAGGCCGCACTGCTTTTATCGATAGAGAGCACTGGCAACGAAAAGCAGATTCTCTCAAAATCGAAAATATAACGATTCTGCCAGAACGAGGCAATATTCTGGCAGAAGACGGACGATTAATGGCTAGTACCGTTCCTCAATACTATTTGTACATAGACTTCAAAGCCGACGGATTGAAACGGGACACCCTCATGAAATACATCACACCTTTGAGCAAAGCTCTTTCAGAAAAACTCGGGGATCGTACTCCTGCCGGATATGAAGCCCATTTATTGAAAGGATACCGTTCTAAAAGCCGCCAATATCCCGTTTATCGAAAAAGGGTTTCCTATACAGATTTGAAAGAGATAAAGCAGTTCCCGCTCTTCAGAATGGGACCTAATAAAAGCGGATTTTATACGAAGCAAATGGTCCGAAGAATAAAACCTTTCGGATCTTTAGCTTCCCGTACAATCGGAGATATTTACGGAGAATATGAAAAAGGCGGAAAAAACGGGATAGAACTTGCCTATGACTCTTTATTGCGTGGGACTCCAGGTCGCGGAACAAAGCAAAAAATACGCGGACGTTGGGTAAACATGACTAATATCGAACCGATAAACGGGGTAAATATCCGCACGACAATAGACATAAAAATTCAGGATATTACAGAAAAAGCTCTCGTTGAAAAACTCTCGGAAATTGAGGCTGAATCAGGCACGGCAATTGTGATGGAAGTTGCTACCGGAGAGATAAAAGCGATCACAAATATCGGACGCATGCCGGACGGGACATACGCAGAAACTCGCAACCACGCTGTTGCAGACGAAGTAGAACCGGGGTCGACATTTAAAACCGTCTCTATGATGGTAGCCTTGGATGCCGGGATCATACAACCCGATGATACTGTAGATGTCGGAAACGGTATCTTCATGTATGCAGGTTCTCGAATGACCGACCACAATGCTCACAGAGGCGGGTATCATCGCATCAGTGCAGCTCAGACAATTTGGTACTCGTCTAATATAGGAATCGCAAAAATCATCCTGAAAGGGTTCGAAAAACATCCGCAAGATTTTGTCGACAGGCTATATGCTATGGGACTGAATACACCTGTAAACCTCAATATCCCCGGTGAAGGACGACCCAAAATCAAACATCCGATCAAAGACAAGAACCGATGGTATAAAACGACCTTACCATGGATGACATTCGGTTATGAGATACAAATACCGCCTATATACACTCTGATGTTCTATAATGCCATTGCGAACGGGGGGAAAATGATCAAACCTATTTTCGTTAAAGAAATCAGTAAAGACGGGGTTATTATCGAAACGAAAAAAACAGAAACCGTCAACCCTCAGATTTGTACACCCAAAACATTAGCACAGATACAGCAAATGCTGACCGATGTCGTTCAAAAGGGAACAGCAGGTCCTGTAAAATCGGATTACGTAAAAATTGCAGGAAAGACAGGAACGGCTCAAATAGCCCAAGGAGCAGCCGGATACCGGGGTAATGGGAAACAACACAGGGTCTCATTTTGCGGATATTTTCCGGCAGACGGGACACCAAGATATACATGCATGGTCTTAGTAAGCAACCCTCATAAGGGTTATCCGTCGGGAGGCTCTATGTCCGGAGCTGTAGTTCGAAGTATTGCAGAACAAATATACGCTCAAGGATTATACCCTTCTGTCGTCGTACAGCATCCCGATACGCTCCACCCCCTCATCCCATATATCAAAAACGGGAATTTTCAGAAATTGACATTTGCTTGCGATTTATTGAAAATTCAATATGAAGATTATGCTAAAGAGTGTTCATGGGTAGAAACGGCAAACCATTCAAATAAAATTATTTTAAACGGGATAAAAACACCAGAAGAATCGATTCCTTCTGTCAAAGGGATGGGAGCTCGAGATGCCATATATTTGTTGGAGAAAGCAGGACTTCATGTAACAATTTCCGGAAAAGGAAAAGTCGTCGGACAATCGATTCCGGCAGGAGCTCGCTTAATTAAAGGTCAAAGAATCACGTTGACATTAAAATAGTGTCGGATAAAAAAACAGAAACAATTATGAAATTAGAATCATTGATACAAGCAATTCCGGTCAAACAAATATCAGGAAATACAAATAAAGAAATTTCCGGTTTAGATTCCGATTCAAGAAACATACAACAAGATTTCCTTTTTGTTGCCGTAAAAGGCACTGCCGTCGATGGACACCAGTTTATCGACAAAGCAATCGGATCAGGAGCGACAGCAATAGTCTGTGAAGAAATACCGGAAAACATTACTCCGACAACAACTTATATTCAAGTATCCGACAGTAAAGAAGCATTAGGATTATTAGCCTCCGAATGGTATGCAAATCCGTCTCGGCAATTGACATTGGTCGGAGTTACCGGTACTAACGGCAAAACAACTATTGCGACACTGTTATACGAGATGTTCCGCTTATTCGGAGAAAAAGCAGGTTTGCTCTCGACCGTTTGCAATTATATAGACGAAAAAGCCGTCCCGGCCACACATACGACACCCGATCCTATCACCCTGAACAAACTATTACGGGAAATGGTAGACGCCGGATGCAGATATGCATTTATGGAAGTAAGTTCTCATTCTGCCGATCAAAAACGTATAGCCGGATTAGATTTCGACGGCGGAATTTTTACAAACCTCACAAGGGATCATCTCGACTATCATAAAACCGTAGAGGCTTATTTAAAAGCAAAAAAATCGTTTTTCGATCATCTGCCGAAAAACGCATTCGCTCTTACCAACTTGGACGATAAGTCCGGCATGGTCATGCTGCAAAACACAAAAGCCGCAAAACACACATACTCGCTAAAAACTTTGGCCGATTATAAAGGGCGCATCATAGAAAGCCGTTTGGACGGAACGACTCTCGAAATAAACGGAAGAGAAGTTGAAGTTCAATTTGTCGGCAAATTCAACGCATATAACTTATTGGCTGTATATGGAGCAACTTGCCTATTAGGAGAAAATCCGGAAAAAGCACTGATAAAACTCAGCATGCTTATACCCGTAGCCGGACGTTTCCAAACCATTCATTCCCCTGAAAAATATACGGTAATTATCGACTATGCTCACACTCCGGACGCATTAGCCAACGTGCTCGGCTCAATACGTGAGGTCGTCGGTAAAAAAGGCCGGATCATTACAGTCGTAGGAGCAGGCGGTAACCGGGATAAAGGCAAACGCCCTATAATGGCACAAGAAGCTGTTAAAATAAGTGACCGTGTAATCTTGACATCCGATAATCCCCGATTCGAAGAACCGGAAGATATTCTTTCGGATATGCGGGCAGGACTCTCTCCTCAACAACTGCGTCAGGTTCTGTCTATCTCCGACCGAAGAGAAGCGATAAAGACGGCAACTCAATTTGCTCAGCCGGGAGATGTCATACTTATCGCAGGAAAAGGTCACGAAGACTATCAGGAGATTAAAGGTGTGAAATACCATTTCAACGACAAAGAAGAAGTAGAGAAAATTTTTAAAGAATACGATCAATCAGAAAAATAAGAAATCCGACAAACAATGCTTTATTACTTATTTCAATATCTCGACCAATTAGACTTTCCCGGAGCAGGGATGTTTAAATATATCTCCTTCCGATCCGGATTGGCGCTAATTCTATCCCTATTCATCTCAACGATCATAGGTAAACGGATCATAGACAAATTACAATACTTACAGATCGGAGAGATCATTCGAGACCTCGGGCTTGAAGGTCAAATGAGTAAAAAAGGGACTCCGACGATGGGAGGCATTATCATTATCATCGCCATTATCATTCCATGCTTGTTAGTAGGAAAGCTCGAAAACATCTATATGATACTGATGCTGGTCACGACATTGTGGTTAGGGACACTCGGATTCCTGGACGATTACATCAAGGTATTTAAAAAAGATAAAGAGGGGTTGCATGGGAAATTCAAAATTATCGGTCAGGTAGGATTAGGGCTTATCGTCGGACTAACCCTTTACCTCAGCCCGAATGTCGTAATCAGAGAAAACGTGCTTATAAAAGATGCCAATAATCAAGAAGTTGTCGGATATATGCCCGAAAATATCAAATCGACGCAAACGACTATCCCATTCCTAAAAAACAATAACTTTGATTATGCCGATTTAGTTTCTTTCATGGGAGATCATGCTCAAACTGCCGGATGGATCATTTTCGTGTTAGTAACTATTTTTATTGTTACAGCAGTTTCAAACGGTGCAAATCTGACAGACGGACTCGATGGACTGGCTACCGGGAGTTCGGCAATCATAGGTGTCACATTAGGCATTCTCGCTTATCTATCAGGACATATCGCTTATGCCTCTTATTTGAACATCATGTATATTCCGGGAACAGAAGAGTTAGTGGTTTTCGCCAGTGCGTTCATCGGAGCGACGATCGGATTCCTATGGTACAACGCATATCCTGCCCAAGTTTTCATGGGAGATACGGGAAGCCTCACTTTAGGCGGTATCATAGCAGTATTCGCAATTATTATACACAAAGAACTATTAATACCCATTCTCTGCGGGATATTTCTTGTAGAAGAATTATCGGTAATGATTCAGGTCGCCTATTTCCGGTTTACAAAACGGAAATACGGAGAAGGGAAACGCATATTCAAGATGACCCCGTTACACCATCATTTCCAGAAACCGGGAAATGCAGGAATCATAGCGTTGATACAAAAACCTTTTCGTCCGGTTCCGGAATCAAAAATCGTTGTCCGGTTTTGGATCATTGGCATTATACTTGCGGTCATTACCATCGTAACTTTAAAAATGCGATAAAACATATATTAAAATAATATATATCAATGAATAAACGAATTGTAGTTTTAGGAGCCGGAGAGAGCGGTGCAGGAGCTGCCGTTTTGGCAAAAGTAAAAGGTTTTGACGTTTTTGTCTCGGACATGTCCCTGATCAAGGATGCCTACAAGGCGTTATTAAATAAATATGAAATAGAATGGGAAGACGGTCGTCACAGTATCGAAAAAATTCTCAATGCTGACGAAATAATAAAAAGTCCCGGAATACCCGATACCGCACCGGTTATTCGAGAAATACAAAAAAAAGGAATTCCTATAATTTCCGAGATCGAATTCGCAGGTAGATATACTCATGCGAAAATGATTTGTATCACCGGGAGTAACGGAAAAACGACAACAACATTATTAACATATCACATTCTTAAAAATGCAGGACTAAATGTCGGCCTTGCCGGAAATGTAGGCAAAAGTTTGGCACTGCAGGTAGCAACAGAAAATTTCGACTATTATGTAATCGAACTGAGCAGCTTCCAACTCGATAACATGTATAAATTCAAAGCCGATATCGCAGTTTTGCTAAACATTACCCCCGATCATCTTGACCGGTACGGATATGACATGCAAAATTATATCAACGCCAAATTCAGAATTACGCAAAATCAAACCCCCAATGATGCATTTATTTACTGGAATGATGATCCGATTATAACCAAAGAACTAAAGGCCCATGACCTGAAAGCTCGTCTCTACCCCTTTTCGGAAGAAAAAGAGGAAGGAGTAAAAGCTTACACGGAAAACAACCAAATTGTCATCGATGCTCCGAACGATACTTTGACAATTACTGAAGATGATTTAGCATTACAAGGACGACATAATTTATATAATTCCATGGCAGCAAGTATTTCGGCAAAAGTTCTCGATATAAAAAAAGAAGACATACGGGAAGGGCTTAAAGATTTCAAAGGGGTGGAACATCGTCTTGAAAAAGTCGCCCGTGTACGAGGTGTAGAATTTATCAATGATTCGAAAGCAACAAACGTAAACTCCTGCTGGTATGCACTCGAAAGCATGCGTACCAAAGTTATATTGATACTTGGCGGAAAAGATAAAGGTAACGACTATTCCGAAATTGAAGAGTTGGTAAAAGAAAAGGTAAATGCAATCATCTGTTTAGGTGTCGACAACAGCAAACTACACGCATTTTTTGAAGGAAAAGTTCCGCATATAGAAGATGCCTCATCAATGAAAGAAGCCGTAGATAAAGCTTTTGCTTGTGCTCAAAAAGGAGAAACCGTGCTGTTGTCCCCTTGTTGTGCAAGCTTCGACTTATTCAAAAGTTACGAGGATCGAGGAGAACAATTCAAAGAATGCGTACGCAATTTATAACTAAATAAAAAAAGTTATGGATACTGTAAAATCGATTCTGAAAGGAGATAAATATATCTGGGGGGTATACCTGATGCTCTGTATGATTTCAATAGTAGAAATGTATAGCGCCACCAGCACACTGACCTTCAAGATACAAGATTATCTAGCACCCACGATCAGACACACACTCATTCTTTTTTGCGGGACAATCGGGGTCATCATTATTCATAATTTTCACTATAAATGGTTCAAACTGATACCGGTAGTATTGTTGCCACTATCGTTCATTCTGCTCGTTTACGCTATGTTTTTCGGAGAAGAAGTAAACGGGGCACAGCGTTGGCTGACAATCTGCGGAATTCCGTTACAGCCATCCGAATTAGCTAAAATGGCGGTAGTCATCACCGTATCATTCATTTTGGCAAAAAAACAAGTACCGGGGGGGGTACAACCCGACACATTCAAAACGATACTCATCATAGTCAGTATCTTCTGCATGTTGATCCTGCCCGAAAACTTTTCCACATCGGCGCTATTAGGGCTGGTCTGTTTTTGCCTAATGCTGATCGGACGTGTAGAATTAATAAAACTATTCAAGTTAGTAGCAGTACTCGCAGGATTCGTTATCGTACTATTCTCCATCAGTCCCTACATTCCTGAAAATACGCCCGTACTGGATCGTATTCCTACTTGGCGAGCCCGTATCCTTAATTTTTCTCATGGAAACGACGTCCCGGAATATGCAGTAAAAACAAACGACAAGAATTATCAGGTACACCATGCCCGCATGGCAATAGCCAATGGAGGAGCGATAGGGACATTTCCCGGAAACAGTCGGGAGCGCGATTTTTTACCACAGGCCTACTCCGATTTTATCTATGCGATTATCATCGAAGAAATGGGAGTTGTAGGCGGAGTTGTAGTAATGGCTCTTTATCTGTCCCTACTCATAAGAGCCGGAATGATTGCAAAAAAATGTACCCGGGCTTTTCCTGCATTCCTGATCATGGGTATTGCCATGATGATCGTATTCCAAGCTATAGTCAATATGTCGGTCGCATCGGGACTCATTCCCGTAACCGGGCAGCCTCTTCCTTTGATAAGTCGAGGAGGAACATCGACGATCATTACTTGTGCTTATTTCGGGATCATGCTAAGTATCAGCCGATATGCGACCCAAGACGCTATTAAAGAAGAAAAAGAATTGACAGGAGAAGAAACAGAAATACCGGAAGACATTTCTGCTCCGAATCCCAATATGTTGTAAATAATGAATATCATGGATAAAAAAATAAAAGTTCTTGTCAGCGGCGGAGGAACCGGAGGACACATCTTTCCGGCCATTTCTATTGCGAACGCCATTAAAAACAAATGTCCGAATGCCGATATTCTTTTTGTCGGGGCAGAAAATCGTATGGAAATGGAAAAAGTCCCCGCCGCAGGTTATCCTATTATAGGACTGCCGGTCAGCGGTTTTGACCGCAAGCATCTGCTAAAAAATATCAAAGTATTATTCAGATTATTCAAAAGCATCCGTTTAGCAGATAAGACCGTAAAATCATTTTCTCCGGATATTGCAGTAGGTGTAGGAGGGTATGCCAGCGGTCCTACCTTATGGGCCGCTGCACGAAGGGGCATTCCGACATTGATTCAAGAACAGAATTCTTATGCTGGTGTTACCAACAAATTACTTGCATCTAAAGCGAAGGCAATATGTGTGGCCTACGAAAATATGGACCGATTTTTCCCTAAAGACCGGATTATCCTCACAGGGAATCCGGTGCGGCAAGAATTACAAAACGATACGATAAACAGGGAAGAAGCTATTCGTTTTTTCAATCTCGATCCCTCGAAAAAAACAATTCTTGTTATCGGAGGCAGCCTCGGAGCGCGTACAATCAATAACAGTATCGCTGCAGGAATAGAAAAAATCCCTCAGAATATACAATTAATCTGGCAAAGCGGGAAAGGATATGATACTCAAGCCCAAAAGGCTCTGGAAGAGAAAAAACCGGAGAATATAAAACAAATGCCGTTTATCTCTCGTATGGATATGGCTTATAAAGCTGCTGATTTGGTAATATCAAGAGCCGGAGCGAGTTCTATATCAGAACTTTGCTTATTAGGGAAACCCGTAATACTGATTCCTTCCCCAAATGTAGCCGAAGATCATCAAACAAAGAATGCTCAGGCCTTATCGACAAAGAATGCAGCTCTGATGATACGGGACTGCGATGCCCAAAATCTATTGATAGACACAGCATTAAAAACTGTTCAAGATGAAACGTCATTAAAAAACATGAGCGACAACATTTCAAAAATGGCGCAACGAGATTCTGCGACACGCATTGCCGACATTATTTTTGAACTGGTCACTAAAAACAAGAAAAATGGAAAACTATAAATCATTATACTTTATCGGAGCAGGAGGAATCGGCATGAGTGCCTTGATTCGATATTTCCTTGCCAAAGGTTATCCTGTTGCCGGATATGACAAAACTCCATCTCCCCTCACAGAAGAGCTTATAAAAGAAGGTGCACAAATCGTATACGATGAAAATCCGAGGTTGATTCCCTCCGATTTCAAAGATCCGAAAAACACGTTGGTCGTATATACTCCGGCTGTTCCCGAATCCCATGCCGGAATGATATGGTTCAAAGAAAACGGTTTCGAAATCGTAAAACGCGCCCGGCTGCTCGGAATGATTACCCGTACAAGCAAGGGGTTATGTTTTGCCGGGACTCATGGAAAAACGACCACATCCAGCATGGCGGCACATATATTTGCACAATCTCCGATAGGATGCAACGCCTTTCTCGGCGGAATACTGAAAAATTACGGCAGCAATCTGATTCTTTCCGATCATAGCGATCTGACAGTCATCGAAGCTGACGAATATGACCGCTCTTTCCACCAACTAAGTCCGTATATGGCAGTAATTACTGCTGCCGATCCCGATCACTTAGATATATACGGAAATGAAGATGCTTATCTGGAAAGTTTCCGATATTTCACGACATTGATACGACCGGGAGGAGTCCTTATCATAAAAAAGGGGATAAAGATTCGGCCCGACGTCCAAAACGGAGTAACCGTTTATCATTATTCTATGAATGACGGAGGAGATTTTTATGCCCAAAATATCCGTATCGGAAACGGACAAATCATTTTTGATTTTGTAACTCCGAAAGAGACGATCAAAGATATAGAGCTTGGCGTCCCTGTAAAAATAAATATCGAAAACAGCATTGCGGCAATGGCCATAGCCTGGTTGAACGGTGTATCGGCAACAGATATAAAAAATGCCGTCGCATCATTCCAAGGAGCAAAACGGCGTTTCGATTTTTGGATAAAACGAGATGATTTGGTAATGATCGACGATTATGCTCATCATCCGGATGAAATCAAAGCCAGCATCTCATCCGTTAAAGAACTTTATCCGGAGAAAAAAATCAGTGTCATTTTTCAACCCCACCTCTACACGCGTACCCGGGATTTTGCTCCACAATTTGCAAAAGCACTGTCTCTTGCGGACGAATTGATTCTGTTGGATATTTATCCGGCACGGGAAGAACCGATTCCGGGTGTCACGTCCGAAATAATTTTTGATAAAGTAACTTGCAGAAATAAAGAACTTTGTCACAAAGATATGTTGTTAGAAAAAATAAAACAACGTAACTTTGAAGTCCTAATTACATTGGGGGCCGGAGATATAGACCGCATGCTTCCTGAAATACGAGACACGCTGAACTATAAATGAAAAAGTTTTTTAAATACATACTTGTTTCATTATTGCCGGCATATCTGATTGCCAGCCTTGTTTTTTATGCATCAGCACATGACGAGCAGAAATGTTCGCGCATAGAAATCACTTTGTTGGACAGCACCGATACCCATTTTACATCTGTTCAAGAAATCAAAAAACAGATCAAAGATGAAGGCATAGATCCTACGGGCAAACCATTAGGAAGCATCAACACCGAAAAAATGGAAAAGATTCTCAAAAAGAATCAACTAATAGCCCGTGCCGAATGTTATAAATCTCCGTCGGGGATTATTCGCATAGACATAGAACAGCGTGTACCGATTATGCGGATTATCAGCGGATTTGAATCGTATTACATCGATGAAAACGGAGATATTATGCCGACAACATCTTCGTTTACAGCATATTTGCCTTTAGCAACAGGATATATCACCCATTCCTACGCAAAATCGCAACTATATCCGATGGCCGTCTATCTGAAAAATAACCCGTTCTGGGATGCCCAGATCGAGCAAATATATGTTACGGAAAACAACGAGATAGAATTAATTCCTCGTATTGGGGATAACTTGATACTTTTGGGAAAAATTGATAACTTTGAACAGAAACTCGAGAATCTGCAATGTTTATACGAACAAGCACTTTCCAAAGTAGGATGGAACAAATATGACACAATCAACCTGAAATATAACAATCAGGTGATTTGTTCAAAAAGAGATAAATAAACCGTTATGGAAGCAGGGAAATACATAGTAGCAATAGAACTTGGGACATCAAAAATAGTCGGGATTGTCGGAGTTAAAAACGAAGACGGCAGATTAAATATTCTGGCTACGGAGAAAGAAGACTCCGCCGGCTGTATAAAGCGAGGATGTATCTTCAACGTCGAAGATACCGCCTCTAAAATACAGAAAATCATCAAAAAACTCGAAAACAGGCTTTCTCTCAAGATCACAAAAGTATATGTCGGTGTCGGCGGGCAATCGGTGCACTCGATCAGTCATTCCGTTTTCCGGCAATTGGCAGAGGATACTCCTATTACCGATATGATCATCAACTCCCTGCATGCCGAGAGCCGGAGTTTCCCGGTCGCCAATGCAGAAATTATGGACGTCATTCCCAATGAATATACAATCGACAATCATTTGGAAACTCAACCTAAAGGCACTTATGCCTCAGAAATCGAAGCCCATTTACAACTTGTAGTAGGACGTCCGTCTATAAAGAAAAATATAAACCGTTGCATCGTCGAACGGCTGAAACTTCCCATAGCCGGCTATATAATGTCGGTGCATGCAGATGCCGCCGCCTTATTAGACGATGAAGAAAAGAGTCTGGGGTGCGCCTTGATCAATTTCGGAGCAGGAACAACCACACTATCCATCTATAAAGACAATTTTCTGAGATATGTAGTGACGATTCCATTCGGCGGACGCAATATTACACAAGATATCAGCAGCCTGAATATTCTGATGTCGGAAGCCGAACGACTGAAATTGGCCTTCGGGTGCGCCATCAACAATGGAGAAGAACCCAAAGGTATCGGAATAGAAGGTATTGATTCTTCTAAAATCAATTATCAAGAATTATGCCGTGTAACAGAAGCCCGTATTGAGGAAATCGTTGCCAATATTGTCGAACAAATCAAAGAATCGGGATATAAAGACCAGTTATCGGCAGGTATCATTTTAACCGGTGGTGCATCGCTACTGAAAGAACTGCCCGAACTTCTTGCCCGAGAAACAAAAATGTCGGTACAACGGGGTAATCTTCAAAAAGGAATTACATTCTCTGGACATCAAGAAGGTGGTTTGACGGCTTATTCACAAGCGATAGGATTGCTTTTATTAGGTGAAGAGAATTGTGTAGAGAAACCTATCACCCCAAAAACAGAACCGACTGTAGAAGAACCGGAGAAGCCCGAAAATAAAGAAATCTCAGACGAAAAGAAAAAGAAAGAACATGAGAAAAAACCGAAAAAATCATGGAATATTTTCGGGGCTATTGAAAAAATGACCGATAAAGTCATCAGTTCTACTGAAAACTTTTTAACAGATGAGGAAGATGCAAACCCTCCTCGAAAAAAAAATTAATACGGAGTATTGATCTCAGACCATTCATGAAATAAAAATCACAACGGCTATGGATGAAACTATCGACATAAATAATACACTTCCCTTTGAGGGAGGAAACCCTTCTCCTTCGATCATTAAAGTGATCGGAGTCGGTGGCGGTGGCGGCAATGCCGTAAACCACATGTACAAAACCGGAATAGAGGATGTTACATTCGTTCTCTGTAATACCGACCGACAAGCTTTAGCAAATTCGGACATTCCCCGAAAATTGCAAATCGGAAAAGGCCGGGGAGCCGGATTGGGAGCTGGCGGTATTCCTCCTAAAGGAAGAGAAGCTGCAGAAGAAAGTATAGATGAAATTACCGAACTGTTCAATGACGGAACTCAAATGGCTTTTATTACGGCCGGAATGGGAGGAGGAACAGGAACAGGTGCAGCTCCGATCGTAGCCAAAGTCGCCAAAGATTTGGGTATTCTTACCGTCGGAATCGTAACGATTCCGTTCATTTTCGAAGGCCGGAAAAAGATACAACAAGCATGGGTCGGTGTCGAAGAAATGCGGAAAAACGTAGATGCACTACTCGTAATCAATAACGAACGACTCCGGGAAATTTATCCGGACTTGAACTTTATGAACGCTTTTGCCAAAGCCGATGATACATTGACTATCGCAGCAAAAAGTATCGCAGAAATCATTACGATAGAGGGGCGCATAAATCTCGACTTCGCCGATGTAAAAACCACATTGAAAAATGGTGGTGTAGCCATTATGAGCAGCGGATACGGTAAAGGGGAGAAGCGTGTAACCAAAGCGATCGAAGATGCATTGAACTCTCCTCTTCTAAACGATGACAACGTATTCGATGCTAAACGGGTACTGTTCAACCTTTATTTCAGCCCTGAAGACCAAGATCAGGTAAAAATGGAAGAGATGAACGAAGTAAACGAGTTCATGTCTAAATTTAACGATGATGTCGAAGTCATCTGGGGTGCGGCATTCGACAATTCACTCAAGGATACGATGAAAATTACGATTTTGGCAACAGGATTCGGATCAAGTGCATTACCCGGCCGACCGCAATACGCAGAGATAGAAAATCCTTGGGAGATTCCTTCGGATGAACATCCGGAAGAAAAAAACGAACAGATACCGAATAATAAAGAAAATATTATAGAGCAAATCTACGGGCAAAAGGCTGCCGATGAGATGAAACGTACGAAAGCTCGGGCTTCATTCGCCATCTTGTCGATAGACCAAATGGATAACGACACGATACTGGAAATGATCGATAAATCCCCGACTTACAACAGAACCCCGCAATTCAAATCCCAGCTGGAAAAAGCAATGGAAAATAAAACCGAAGAGCAGGAAAGCGTAATTTCGGTACAAACTTCCGAAAAGGATAATAACCCGAACGGGAGAATATTATTTTAAAATAAATTGAACTTAAATACTACAAACAAATGAGCCTATTTGATCAAATCAGCAGCGATATAAAAGCTGCTATGCTGGCAAGAGACAAACAGAGACTGGAAGCTCTGCGTGGTGTAAAAAAAGAATTTCTGGAAGCTAAAACGGCAAAAGGATCGGACGGAGATCTGCCCGATGAAACAGCAATGAAGATTTTAGTAAAAATGGTAAAACAGCGCAAGGACAGTGCACAAATATATATCGAGCAAAACCGTCCGGAATTAGCGGAAGGTGAATTAGCAGAAGCTAAAATCATAGAAGAGTATTTGCCGCAACAAATGACAGAAGAGGAACTGGAAACAGCATTAAAAGCCATCATAGCCGAATCCGGTGCTACTTCGGCAAAAGATATGGGCAAAGTCATGGGTATAGCAACCAAACAACTGGCAGGGAAAGCCGAAGGAAAAGCTATCTCGGCAAAAGTAAAAGAATTACTTGCCTAATCTATTCACGAACAAAACATTATGTTATATGTTAACACTTGCTGCTATTAAAGAAAATCCCGAAGAAATCATTCGGAAATTAGCAAAAAAACATTTCGACGCAAAAGACGCGATCGAAAAAGTGCTGGATCTGGACAAAACAAGACGGACGTCTCAAGCAGAATTGGATACTCGTCTGTCTGAATTGAAAACTCTTTCCGCCCAAGTAGGCCAGTTAATGAAAGAAGGGAAAAAAGCCGAAGCCGAAACGGTTAAAAATAAAGTTTCCGAACTAAAAGAACACAATAAAACGCTCGAAGCAAATATGAAAAATGCTGAAGCGGAAATTACGGAAATTTTGTTATCCGTACCCAATACTCCATGTGACATGGTTCCGGAAGGAAAGAGTGCGGAAGATAACGTTGTCGTACGAGAAGGCGGTCCTATGCCCGATTTAGGAGAAGACGCTCTCCCCCATTGGGAATTGGCAAAAAAATATGACTTGATCGATTTTGAATTAGGTGTAAAGATTACAGGAGCAGGTTTCCCAGTTTATAAAGGTAAAGGAGCACGTCTGCAACGGGCTCTGATCAGTTTCTTTCTGGATAATGCTCGGGAAGCCGGATATTTGGAAATACAACCGCCTTATGTCGTTAATGCGGCATCGGGATACGGGACAGGGCAATTACCCGACAAAGAGGGACAAATGTACCATTGTAACGAAGACGACTTATATTTGATTCCGACAGCAGAAGTCCCGGTTACCAATCTTTATCGAGATGTAATTTTCAACGAAGAAGATTTGCCGATAAAAAATACGGCATACTCTGCTTGCTTCCGCCGTGAAGCGGGCTCATACGGGAAAGACGTAAGAGGGTTGAACCGTCTGCACCAATTCGACAAAGTCGAAATCGTACAGATACAACATCCCGACCACTCTTATGAAGCTTTAGACGAAATGATCGCTCATGTTCAAAGCCTGGTCGAAAAGCTGGAATTACCTTGGCATATCCTGCGTCTCTGCGGAGGAGATATGAGTTTTACTTCTGCCATTACTTATGACTTCGAAGTATTCTCTGCAGCCCAAAAACGATGGTTAGAGGTAAGTTCTGTTTCTAATTTTGAAAGCTATCAGGCAAACCGTCTGAAGTGCCGTTTCCGTACCAATGATAAGAAAACCCGATTGGTGCATACTCTTAACGGCAGTGCTTTGGCTCTACCTCGTATCGTAGCGGCTCTGCTCGAAAATAACCAAACTCCGGAAGGAATCCGCATTCCCAAAGCATTAGTTCCTTATACGGGCTTTGATATTATCGACTAAGAAATCAACACTCCTATCGAAAGGAGAAATCGAAAATATTTTCAAAACTGAAAATCAACAATCATAAAAGAGCCATATCAAACTCTATTTTTGAGTAAGGATATGGCTCTTTTCATTACAAAATTTCTGAATCTTTTTACACTTCCCAATAAGAACATTTTATCAGATTATCTTTTCGTTTTCTTTTGGACAGCTTCCCCATTTTCACTCTCAGAAAAACATCCTTGAAAAAAGTTCTCAAACCCGATACGATCAAAATTAAACACTCTCTTAGTTATTCTTTCAAAAGAAATTCATCGATAATTTTCTTGAATTCTTCTTTCCCGATAGCTCCTTGTATCATCTGCGGTTGTCCGTTCATCGGGATAAATAACAGCGAAGGAATAGAACGAATGCCAAAATCGGCAGCCAACTCCTGCTCTTGATCTGTATCGATTTTATAAATATAAATCTGATCTTTATATTCCTTTGCCAAATCATCTAAAATCGGAGCAACAGCTTTACACGGACCGCACCAAGTGGCATAAAAATCTATGATTGCCGGCTTATCTCCACGATATACCCATGTGTCCGGATTCTTTTCATAATCCGCCACCTTATCCAAAAACTGTACTTTATTCAGGTGAACCGGAACATTTTCCGGCTCATTACTTAAAACGGATTGTGTCTCATCCGAAATATTCTCTTTTTCCGGCTTACTTTGTCCATTACAGGCCACAAATAAAGGAAACAGTAAAAATGCGAATACAAAATTTTTCATAACCAACCTTGTCTTATAATTACCTTCTGTTACAATTTTTTTCAAATATCGGCTGCAAAATATCCGGTACAGGAACACTTCCGCAAACCATTCCCTGCAAACATTCCCGACCTTTTACCGTCAAATGAAAATACATCTGACGCTTATCCCGTTCTCCTAAAACACGTTCTATCAATCCTTTTCCTTCAACCGAACCTATCATTTTCGAAGTATGGGAACAAGTCATTCCCGTACTTTCCGCAATTTCGCCGGACGATAGAGATGCATTTTCTAAACAACAAAGTACCATCGCTTCATTCAGCCCTACTCCATGTACTTTCTCAAAATCCCGTTCGAAGTCGTTTAACGCCCGATATATATCCCGCATAATACATATATTTCTCATTGTATAATTTTTAATCGTTATATATTTGCATAAAGTTTCAACATCAAAGTG
>NZ_CEWDCG010000046.1:0-16663 GCF_982436375.1 Coprobacter sp.
GTGCAAATATAGATATTTGTATAGAAATACAGTGTTAATTATCCTAAAATAATAATTTTATTATTTAGAATGATTCTTTTTAAATTGTATTATGTATTTATAATACAAAGCTTTGCAATAATAATATTTATATTTTATCTCTTTGTATATTTACTCAATAATTAGACCTATATTAGGGGAAATGCATATAGAAGAAAGAAAATAGGTTTATGGCATTTTGTGGCTCTTTGTTTGTTAAAGGTATACTTTTGTCGGGAATTAATGCTCTCCAGAATCGGTTTACAAAATAATCTATTTTTGATTTTAGAATATTTCTATTTGCATAAAATAGATGATATAGAATAAATATGCATATAAATTACCATCCGGATGTTGCTCCTCCGCCTCCGGATCGGCCACCACCGAAACTTCCTCCGCTAAAACCTCCGAAACCGCCGCCTCTTCGGTTATTCCCGGATGCGACGATGATCATAGGTATTATGTAAGTGCTTTTTTTCTGGAAATTACAGTGTGCACAATGGTATATTTTTTCGCCTGTTCCGGTTGAAAACGGAGTTGGTGCAATTAGTATACGATCTCGATCTAAGCTGTAAGCTTTTGCATGGCATTGCGGACAGGAGCTGTATTTGGTGTAACGATTTTCGTATGGATAGACTTCTGTATTTCCGCACTGGTCGCATAGCCAGACGTCATAATCGACCGATTGTAATTTTTCTTCGGTGTTTTCTTGCGGAGTTAAATAACGGTTATCTTCCTCTTCATTGAGTTTTCTCATTTTTGATCCGCATAGGTCGCATTTCCGAGGTTTGTTTCTCAATTGTTTTAATCGGATCGAAATCCATATATACAGGAATAATACGAAAACCGGGAAAATAAAAGAGAGTACGGTTAAGGTATTTTTATATCCTGACAAAGCTCTATATTGCTCATAATTGTCTTTCGTTTTCGATGATTTCACGGAAGACCGTATCATAAAAAGCAATATTATGGAAAATAAAAGAGAGGTGATTGCATAATATTGTAATACTTTACCCCAGTCTTCTTGTGCGGTTTGACTCTGTACCCATAATTCATCTTGAACTTCCGGAGTACTTAATCTGTGATATATGACGTTCAATCCCTGTAACATTCCTTTATCGTAATTTTCTGTTTTGAATTCAGGAAGCATGTACCGAGTTTGAATGCGTTTGCAGATGGCATCCGGTAAAATACCTTCCAATCCGTATCCTGTTTCGAATGTGATTTTACGTTGGTCTAAAACGAATAATATCAACAGTCCGTTGTCTTTTTCCCGTTTTCCTATACCCCAATGTTCGAATAATGCGGTAGCGAATTGCTTTATATCGGCATCCCCAATGGAATTTACGGCTACGACGGCAACTTCAGCGCTTGTTTTCGTTTGAAGAGAGTCCAGCAATAAGTTTATTTGCTGTTCTGTCGAGGGAGAGAGTATTGCATCCGGATTGCTTACGAATGCTTTGGCATTCTGTAAATGCACATTGGGGACGGTTTCGATGGTGTATTCTGTTCCGAAAAGTAATGTCGTAAAAAAAAGGAAAAAAGACAGTATGGAAAAATATATTTGTTTCATTGTTATTCGTTGTTGGTTATAAAGCCGGAAGGCTCATTCCGTTTATTTTTCGATATAAATCCAGCGCATATACGTCTGTCATGCCGGAGATGTAATCGATAACGGCTTGAATTCTTTTATAGATATTTTCGTCCCGGGTTTCGTATTGCCCCGGCACTTTATTCAATAGCAGTTGTGAATATGCTTTACCGGGATTGATGACCGCATCGATCAGTTTATCCAATAGAACAGAAATGATGCGGTTACCGGCAAGTTCTATGTCCAGAACATCCGAAGCTTTGTAGATGTGTTCATAAGCTACATCGGAGCAATTTTTATAGGCATTTCGCGGAGTTTCGCCAATGTGGTTTATAAGTACGCCATCGAATTCTCCTCTCAAAAGCTCCTCTTCTCTTTCACAAAAGATTCGAGAGCATTCATCTACCAATACTCCTACTACGCAGGAGCGCAGATAAGCGATTTGCTCGTTAATGTCCGATACGATATTCAGTGTTTCCTGAATGTGTTTCAAACGAGAACCCGAAAAGAACCCGAGAAACAGTTCTTTTGTTTTCTCGGTCGTTAATATTTTGAGCTTGTGTGCATCTTCTATATCCATTACCTGATAACAGATATCGTCTGCTGCTTCTACTAAGTAAACGAGCGGGTGTCGGCAGTATCGTATTCCGAATGTATCCATACGCAACATGCCTAAGGTATCTGCTACTTTGACAAAATCATCGGCTTCGGAAGTAAAAAAGCCGAACTTTCCTTTTTCTCCTGCAAGATTCGATGCGTAAGGGTATTTTACGATCGATGCCAAAGTCGAATAAGTCATAACGAATCCTCCGGACCGTCGTCCGTTAAATTGATGAGTCAATAATCGAAAAGCATTTGCATTCCCTTCAAAATGGGTCAAGTCTTTCCATTCGTCTGTTCCCAGTTTATTTTTTAAGCTGAGGCCGTTTCCCTCTGAAAAATAAGTAGCGATAGCTCTTTCTCCGGAATGTCCGAAAGGCGGGTTGCCCATATCATGAGCCAGACAGGCGGCAGCGACAATAGCTCCGATACCGTGTAATTTCCCGGCCCAAGGTTCGTTTGCATACTTTTCAAATAAGACGGAAGAAACATTGTTGCCTAATGATCTACCGACACATGAAACTTCGAGACTGTGAGTTAACCGGTTATGTACAAATACGCTTCCGGGAAGAGGAAATACCTGGGTCTTGTTTTGCAATCTTCTGAACGGAGCAGAAAAAACAAGGCGGTCATAGTCTCTTTGAAAATCGGAACGTGAATGTCGTCGTTCTTCGTGATAGCGTTCCAATCCGAATCGTTTAGAGGAGAGTAAACGCTCCCAAGACATTCTGGATTCTGTATATTTCATTTTGTTTCGAATACGATGTTGTTTGGCAAAAATACAAAAAAAATAATACCTCGATAAATGATCTTGTTTCTCTTTATTTAGAAACGGATATTTATGACAAGATTAAAAATACAAAATAACTGAGTCAAATCGATTGTTTTTATAGAAAATAGTTCAGAGAAAGCATTAAAAATAAAAAAATAGCAAGATAGTTTAAGGTTATTTCGTTATTTTCGCAAGTTAATATATTGGGTTTTCGATAATGAAAACACGATCGAAATAAACAGGAAATTGTTGATTATGGAAGTTAAAGTAAAGATAGTTAACCGGTCGAGACATAAATTGCCGGAATATGGTACGGAGCACGCTGCAGGAATGGATATTCGTGCTAACTTGGATGAACCTGTGGTACTTAAACCGATGCAGCGGGTACTGATTCCTACGGGATTATATATCGAACTTCCCGAAGGATATGAAGCCCAGATACGTCCTCGTAGTGGGCTGGCGTTGAAAAAGGGAATAGGGATTCTCAATTCTCCGGGTACGATCGATGCCGATTATCGAGGAGAGATTGGTATTATTTTGATTAATTTTTCGAATGAAGATTTTGTCATTAATGATGGTGAACGCATCTGTCAAATGGTTGTAAAAGAATATTGTCGGGTAGATTGGGTCGAAGTGCAAACCCTTGAAGATAGCGACCGAGGAGCAGGAGGTTTTGGACATACGGGTGTAAAATAAAAGTGTTTTTGTATACAATTTTTTTTGTAAATGAGATATATAGATTATCGTTTATTGCTCTGTTTGACATTATTGTCAGTTTGTTTTTCTTGCGGAAGTAGTCGTAATTTCAGCAAAAAGCGAACGGATGTCGGAAGAGTTTTGTCTGAATCGGATCAACGTAAGTTCGACTATTTTTTTCTGGAAGCCGACCGGATGAAAAATCTCGGGAAACAGGATGCTGCTTTTGATTTGTTGCAGCAAGCTGCTGCTATAGATACGTCGAGTGCCGTTGTCAAATATAATTTAGCCAATTATTACCTGCATTTAAAAAAGCCGCAGCTTGCGTATGATTGTTTAAAAGAAGCTGCGGAGAAAAGTCCGGATAACTATTGGTATAATGTTATGGCTGCCAATCTTGCTCAGAATCTCGGTGATGCTGAGCAGGCGATTTCTCTGATTCGACGGATGATCGAATATAATCCTAATAAGCCGGAGTTGAATTATATGTTGGCGGAGGTTTATGCGCAAAAGGGCGAGTTCCAGCAGGCTATAGATGCGTATAATCAATTAGAACAATCGATGGGTGTCGTAGAACCTATAATTCTTCAAAAAGTAAAACTGTATAAGGCCTTAAAACAAGATGACAAGGCTTTTGCCGAAGTGCAGCGTTTGATCGATGCTCATCCGAAAGATATTACTTATCTTATTTTGTTGGGAGATCTTTATCTTGATTCGAATCGGGATGAAGATGCCTGGAAAGTATATCAACATGCCGGTGAAATAGAGCCTGACAATGCATATTTGATGGTGTCTAAAGCCAACTATTACAATAAGAAGGGGAATAAAGAAGCTTATCAGAAGCAAATTCTGGATGCTTTGCTGAGTAAAAATCTGGATGTGGAGACTAAACAGAAAATATTGACCGGTTTTCTTTCGGAGTTGTTGCAGAAAAAAGAGAATTTGGATCAAGCGGATTCGATGTTTTCCGCATTGCTCGAAATGCATCCTCAAGAGGAGGAACTTCATAAATTGTATGCTGATGTATTGTGGATACGTCAGAAAAAGAACGATGCCATTGCGCAGATGCAGATTGCTGTAGATTTAGCTCCCGTACGTTTGGAATATTGGCAGCAATTAATAGGTGCTATTTTGGATCAGAAGAAATATGACGATGCTATTGTCGCAGGAGAAAAAGCTCTTTCTTATTTACCCGATGAAGCTGTTTTGTATATCTATTTAGGTTCGTCCTATATGATGAAAAAAGAGTATGATAAGGCTGTTGCAACATTAAAAACCGGCTTAAAGCATACCAATCCTGAAAATCGCGCCCTTATTTCTGATTTATACGGACAAATAGGCGATACCTATTATCAGGCGCGGCAACCGGATTCTGCTTATGCCGCATTCGATAAGGCTTTGGAATATAATCCCGGAAATATCGGGGTTTTAAATAATTACAGTTATTATTTGGCTCTTCAGAAGAAAGATTTGTCGAAGGCTGAAAGAATGAGCGGAGATGCTGTTAAACAAGAACCTGATAATCCGACTTATCTTGATACGTATGCATGGGTATTTTTCCAACAAGGAAATTATACGCTGGCAAAAATATATTTAAAAAGTGCATTGGACAAGGGCGGAAATGAAAGTGCTGCATTGTTGGAACATTATGGAGACGTTTTGTTTATGACGGGGGATGTCGATGGTGCTTTGGAGTATTGGAATGATGCCCTTGAAAAAGGCAGCGATTCTAAAATGTTGCCTCAGAAAATAAAAGATAAAAAATATTACGAAGAATGAGAAGATTCATTTGGGCTGTGTCCATAGCTTTCGGAGTTCTGTTTGTCGGATGTAAGACTTCCCATATCGGAGAAAAGATGAAAATATCCGGAGAACAGTCGGAGTCGGAAAAACGTGTTTTTTCCGATTGTCTGAAGAATAGTCCGGATTATACGTCTTACTCTGCGAAAACTTCTTTTGTGATAACCACAAGTGCGGGAAATTTGAAAAGTAAAGCGACAGTACGTATAATAAAGGATAAGATTTTACAAATATCGGTTCAACCGTTTTTAGGGATCGAAATGTTCCGTGTGCGGCTAACTAATGACAGTGTTTGGATTTTGGATAAAATGGGAAAACGTTATGTTGCGGAATCTATAGCGGCATATAAATCGAAATTACCGGTCGATTTGTCTCTTTCTACTATACAAGCATTGTTTTTGGGAAGACCTTTTTTACCGGGGAAAGATCGTTTGGATATATCGGATTACCGAAATTTTTCTTGGATGAAAGAAAAATCGGATTGGAGCTTTTCTATAAAAGATCTGTCCCGTTTTTCTTGTTTATTTGAATTGGATGAGTTGGCACGTTTAAGAGAAACACGAGCTTTGGATATATCCGGACAAATGCAGATAACATGGAGCTATTTGAAATTTACGAATCAAGGGGAATTTTGGTTTCCTTCGGAAATGGAGGTCCGGACAAGCGGAATAGGAAATAAAAACTTGACTCTTAAAATGGAGAATATTTCTCCCGAGTGGAACAAGACTTTCAACGTAGATTTTTCGGTGTCTTCACAATATAGAAAAGTGCCGATACGTGATTTGTTAAATATGTTTTTGAAATGATAAAGCGTATATTGATAATTTGTTTGATGGCTGTGGTTGCCGAGACTTCTGTTGCTCAATCGTCTAAAAAAGTAAAAGATTTGCAGAAACAGAGGAAAGAAGCGTTGCAATCTATTGCGAAGACCGATAAGGAGTTGAAGACTACGAAAAAGTCGGCTCTCCAATCTTTGCATCAATTGAACAAGTTGACGGCTGAGATAACGAAACATAAGGAAGTGATCACAGCTTTGAATGCCGAAATCTCGAATATTAATAAACAAGAGAGAAAGATTAATGAAACGATATCCCGACTCGAGAAAGATTTGAATGCCAAGAAAGAGGCTTATGCCAAAGCTATCCGGGGAATTGCAGGTAGAAATTCGGGTTATGAAACTTTGATGTTTGTTTTTTCATCGAATTCTTTAAATCAATCTTATCGAAGGATTCGTTACTTGCGGGAATATTCGGCTTGGAGGAAAAAGGAGGCGATAAAGATATCCGAACAACAGGCAGAGTTGGAAAAGAAAAAAGCAGAATTGGCTAAAACCCGGGCTGAAAAAAATGCGGTATTGGGAAAACGTACCGATGTTGCAAATAAGTTGAAACAGAAAGAGAAGTCGCAGAAAGAGGTTGTGGCAGATCTTAAGAAGAAAGAAAAAGAACTTCAGAAAGAACTGAATGCCCAAAGAAAACAGGCTGCAGCTTTGAATCGCCGTATCGAACAATTGATTGCCGAGGAGGCTCGTAGAGCCGCAGAAGAAGCAAGACGTGCGGCGGAAGCGGCAAAAAAAGCGGCAAACGCCGATAAAAAATCCGGGAAGAATGCTTCTGCTTCTGCTGGGGAGGTTCGCAAATCTCAGACAAAAGGCGGTTACGCCATGACTAAGGACGAACTTGAGTTGTCGAACAGTTTTTCTCAGAATAAAGGACGTTTGCCTATGCCTTTATCCGGCAAATATATGATTGTAGGACATTTCGGACAGCAACAGCATCAAGAGTTGAAATATGTGCAGGTAAACAGTAGCGGTATAGATATACAAACGACACCGGGAACAACGGCCCGTTCTGTTTTCAATGGTGTGGTTACCCGTGTATTTGTAATGCCGGGTTATAACAGTTCGGTCATTATCCGACACGGGAATTACCTGACGATCTATTCCAATCTTAGCGAAGTGTTTGTAAAGGCCGGAGATAAAGTGACTACGAGACAATCTATCGGGAGAATTTATTCCGATCCGGAAGAAAATAACCGTACCGTATTGCATTTTCAGCTTTGGAAAGAGACTACTAAACTTAACCCTGAACCGTGGTTGAATAAATAATAATCAGGCAATATGGAAACCCGGATCGAAATACAGCAATATATTCCGGCTTTACGGCCTGAATGGGATTGTTTTATTGCAAATTCCAGAAATGGAACATTCCTTTTTTTTCGGAATTATATGGATTATCATTCAGACAGATTTATCGATAATTCTTTGTTATTCCGTTATAAAGGAAAGTTGATTGCCGTGTTGCCTGCTAATCGGGAAGGAGATGTATTGTGGTCTCATCAAGGATTGACGTACGGAGGTCTGGTGCTGTCTTCAAAATGTACGGCAGATAGGGTATTGAATATTTTTTCTCTGTTGTTCTCTTGGCTGTCGGAACGGGGTTTTTCTAAGCTCGTTTATAAATGCGTACCGGATATTTATCATCGTTATCCTTCTCAAGAGGATTTATATGCATTATTCAGGAATAATGCGAGGTTGGTTGCTCGCAATCTTTCCACGACAGTTTCTATTCCGTGCAGGATTCCTTTCAGCCAACTGCGTCGTCGCGGAATAAAAAGGGCTCTGTCTTGCGGGATTGTTGTACAGGAATCTTCTGATTTGGAAAACTTTTGGCGGGTGTTGTCTGAAAATTTGTCGGATCGTTATAATAGACTGCCGGTGCATACCGTAGAAGAAATGTCCCTTCTGAAAGGACGTTTTCCGAATAACATACGGTTATTTACAGCTTGCAAAGGGGAACGGGTTGTCGCCGGATGTGTGATTTTCGAGATGGATGAATGGGTTCATTCGCAATATATATCCGCATCTCCAGAAGGGAAAGAATTCGGAGCTCTTGACTTGTTGTTCCACTACCTGATTACTGATCGCTATTCAGATAGGAAAGTTTTTGATTTCGGACAATCTACAGAGAATAAAGGTTCTTTTCTTAATTCCGGATTAATCGCTCAAAAAGAAGGATTCGGAGGAAGAGGCATCGTATATGATACGTATGAATTGAGTTGGTAACCGAAGATTAACCTTGATTTAAACGAATGGAAAGAAAAAGTGATGTGATATTGGCGATCGAGAGAATGCCGCAATGGGTATTTTTATCGATTCTGTTTTTGTTCCAGCTCATATTTATTCCGCAAGGTCTCGATTTTGCTGATGAAGGTTTCTTTATGACATTTTATCAGCAAATTTTTAATGATCCTGAATCGGTTACATACGCATTTATGTATTGGTTTGCAGGCGTATTGGGAGGATCGCTTTATGCTTTGTTTCCTGAAGGTGGTTTGCTATTGATGCGTTTTGCCGGAGTTTTGATAATTGTTTTAACAGCAGCGTTTGTCTGTCGTATTTTAAAACCTTACTTACCGCTTTGGACTATCCGTGTCGGGGTAGCTATGTCTGTTCTGTATATTTTCGATGATGTGCCGAGCCTTTATTATAATAATGTCAGCGCGTTATTGTATGTAGTGGGTATCGGTTTGTTGTTAAAAGGAATACGTGCTGAAAATAGTAAGGGCTGGATTATCGGGACCGGGATGATATTTGCACTGAACGCATTTACCCGGATTCCGAATGTTCTTGGAGTCGTATTCGTTTTAATAATTCTTTATGAAGCTTGGATTTTCAGGAAAGGAATCAAATGGGCTGCCTGTACTGCAACTTATTTTCTGACGGGATATTTTTCAGCACTACTTTTGGTTTTTTTGTTTATGTGGAGAGTCGGTCATTTGCACCCTTTCTTTACATGTCTCGATTGGATATTTCATATAGGCCAATCTTCTGAGGCATCTCATAATATTTATTCGATGTTCAGAACAACGGTCAGACAATATTTAGAAATAGGGTTTACCGGGTTGTTTTTTGCATTTTGGGGAATATGTTTCTTTTATTTGATAAGGAGATTCAGGAATAAGACTTTTATCAGAATAGTCGCTATTTTTGCATTTCTTGTTTTTGCTTCTTTTTTATATTTTTATGGAGCGTTATATTTGCTTTATTTCCTTTCGTTAGCTACAGTTTTGTTTTTATTGTGGAAAGAACCGTCGTCTATAAAAACTGTGGCTTTAGCTGCCGGAATGTTACTGGTTATTCAGCCTTTGGGGAGTGACGGAGCTGTTGATCTCGTGGGTAGATTTTCGATGTTTTTGACTTTGCCGTTGGTTGTAGCTTATTCGGAAAAGGAGGTTCGGGAACTCTCTGTTTCGAGAGGAATTTCGAATCGTATACTGAGAAAAACGGGATCGATTTTGTTGATATTGTTTGTCTGTTTATCGGTTCAGAGACATATAAGTTATACCTATTTCGATCAAGGATCGCGTTTTAAGAAAATCTATTCGGTCGATCATCTTTTTTTAAGAGGAATTTATACTTCTCAAAAAAGGGCTTCTGTATCTCAGGAAGTGCTTTCTGCATTGGACAGATATGTTTCGGAAGGGGATTATACATTGATTTATGATAATTCTCCGATGTTGCATTATTTAACACAGACAAAGCCCTATGCATATAATCCTTGGCTCTATTTATATGATAAAGATCTGCTACAAGAGGCTTTATCCCGTGCCGGTAGAGAGCGTCAGGCTCTTCCGGTAGTCGTACTTCAGAAATTCAAAGGACTATGGATCGATTGGCCGGATGGTTATTCGGATGATTATATGGCAAATGATGCGAATAAAGGAAAGAATCTGTTGATAAATCGTTTCTTGCACAAGAATAAGTACCTTAAAATTTGGACTAACGGCTATTATGAAATCTGGCTTCCGGAATATGAAAAATAAAGTATAATAATGTCAGAAAAAGGCTCTGTCTCAACATATCGGCGTATTGTAAAATCTACCGGATTATTCGGTGGAGTGCAGGTTATCGGCATTATTTGTTCCTTTGTAAAGGTAAAGTTTATTGCAATATGGCTTGGGGCGGAAGGAGTCGGTATCATAAATTTATACAATGCGGCGCTTGAGATGATTGCTGCCGTTACCGGATTGGGCTTGCGTCAAAGTACGGTACGGGATGTATCGAAAGCCGTATCGCAGAAAAACGAGCATCGACTGTCAGAAGTGGTAACTGTCGTTCGGCGTTGGTCGTGGTTTGTGGGTTTGGCCGGGGCAGTGATCGTTTTGTCGTTTGCGCCCTTATTGAGCCGCTTGACATTCGACAACGATCAGCATATTTGGGGGTTCGTTTGGCTTTCATGCGCTTTGCTTTTCAATGCCCTGTCTTCGGGAGAGCAGGCTGTCTTGCAGGGATTGGGACGGATAAAGGTTCTTGCCAAGAGTAGTGTTTGGGGAGCTGTTACCGCATTATTGCTATCACTGCCGATGTATTATTTTTGGCGCATAGAGGGTATTGTGCCTTCTTTGATTCTTGTTGCTTTGACAAGTTTGATTTTTACTTGGATTTATAGTCGGAGAGTCCCGGTACGAGCAGCCAAATTATCGGCTGGAGAAACGTGGAATATAGGAAAACCTATGGCTATGCTCGGCATCTATATGACGATAAGCGGCTTTATAACGACGTTATTGAATTATCTTTTTATAGCTTGGCTTAACTCCCATTCCGGTATGGCGGATGTCGGGTACTATACTTCAGGATATACTTTGATAACTCGTTATGTAGGGTTGGTCTTTACGGCTATGGGAACAGAATATTATCCTCGTCTGGCTGCAATAGCCGATGACCGGAAACTGGTCGGAGAACAGGTTTCGAGGCAGGCAGAAGCCTCATTGATTATTTTGCTGCCTGTCGTCTGCTTGTTTCTTGTTTGCCAGTCTTGGATTATCAGGATTCTTTATACAACAGATTTTTTGCGGATAGGGGATTATATATCTTGGGCGATTATAGGAGTTTTGTTTAAAGCGGTTTCCTGGACTATGGGGTTTGTGGTGTTAGCAAAAGGTGCTGGAAAATTATTTATGATTACGGAATTTCTTTCTGATACGGTATCTTTTGTTCTGAATATAACGGCATATATGGTTTGGGGACTTGAGGGAATAGGCATTGCTTATCTGATGAATTTCTTTCTTTACGGAACAGGTATGTGGCTCTTGTGCCGGCGCTATTATAGATTGAGATTCGAGCATTCGTTTTATCGAGTGTTGATAACGGTACTTTCGATTTGTCTGCCTGCATTTGCGTTCTGCCGCTTCGGTCAAACCGGCTGGTATATGTTGGCAGCGTGGTTGTTTACAGGTATATCTGTGATTTATTCAATAACGATGCTGAAAAAAAGGCTCGGTTGGAAAATGTTGAATAAATCGGACGAAAATGATGATAAATAGATTGATATTATGGTGAAGTTATCGATAATTATACCGGTATATAATGGTGAGAAGTATATAGATCGTTGCTTGCAAAGTTGTTTGCGACAAGATATACCTGCCGATAGCTATGAAATTGTCGTTGTAGATGACGGTTCGACCGATAGCAGTAATGTCATCTTATCACGTTATGCGATGGAGCATGCCAACGTTGTCGTATTGACTCAGAGTAATAAAAAACAGGGGGCGGCCCGTAATTACGGATTGAGCAAGGCTCAGGGTGAATATATTTGGTTTGTGGATAGTGACGATTGGATAGAAGCCAATTGTTTGGGACGTCTGCTGGCATTGTGCGATGATAATGGTATCGAAGTATTGGCAATAGATCGTATAAATACCGATGGAAAGAGTTTTCAGGAAAAATTAAGAAATACACCTGCCGATAAAATTTTTTCCGGACTCGACTTCTTCAAAGTATTGGATAATAATTTGGCCATTTGCCTCTATTTGTGGCGACGTGAATTATTGTTACAGCATAAGCTGCGTTTTGTAGAAGGGGTTGTTCATGAGGATACTGAATTTATTCCTCGTGCGCTCTTTTATGCTAAATCGGTTTTATATAGTCGCCAGCCTGTTTATTATGTATATTGCCGTCCGGGCTCGACGACTCGAAAAGCGTCTTTACAACGTTGCCTTGATTTGATAACGGTAGCTGAACGTCTGATCATTTTCTGTAAAGAGCATAACGAGGTTGCATCATATATAAATCGTATTGTAGGAGACTGTATATGTACGGCAGTGCGGTTGAGCGATAGCCTGTCTGTGAGTGAACGAAAGGTATTTTATGCACGTATATCGGCTTATAAAGTATCATTTTGTAATGTATTGTATCATCGCGGAGGATGTAAGAATAGGATAGAAGGTTTTCTTTTTTATATGAATCCGAGGCTATACAACCGGATTGACCGGTGGGTGGGTCGAATAAAAAAACGATAAATAAAATTAGGAGTTATGGTATTACATGTTTTGGTTTGTACGTTAGATGAGGGAATAACACGAGTGCCGCATTTGTTGAAACCTGAGCGGGAAGATGTACGTTATGTCGTTTCTTTTCAATATAGTGACGAGAAATTTCTCTCGCTTATTCCTGATGCATTGAGACGGAAAGATGTGCAGATAGTCACTTTACCGGGTAGGGGATTGTGCCGAAACCGTAATCATGTAATGACATTTGTCAATGACGGAATAGCGCTTATTGCTGATGATGACCTCTTTTATTTTGAAGATACGTTCGATACGATTTTAGATACTTTTCGCACTCATAAAGAGATAGACCTTGCATTTTTTAAAACAAAGACTCCTGACGGAGAGTCGGAATATAAAAAATATCCTTTAGTAGAGAAATCTTATACTCGATGGAAAGGGTATGCTCCTAGTTCTATTGAAATAGCTTTTAGAGTAGAAGCCGTGAAGCAAAAAGGAATATGGTTTGACGAACGGTTCGGGTTGGGAAGTGCCCGGTTATCCGGAGGAGAGGAACTCATGTTTGTCGATGCCTGTTTGAAACAAGGGTTGCAAGCTCGTTTTTTCCCTAAATATATTGTTCTTCATCCATGTATGTCTAACGGCGATAGCAGTGCTTTTACTTTGCGTGCGGCAATGACGATGGGTGCGTTGTGCCACCATTTTAAGGGCTGGTTGGCTTTTCCGGCAATGGTGAAATTTACTTGGCAGGCTTTCAGAAAAGGAGAAAAACGACCGGTATCGCCTTTCAAATACTATATTTGGCTTGTTAAGGGTATTTTATATGAACGTGCGACGAGATAGATTATCGGGATTCCCAGAAATGAAGGTATTCTCCGGCTACTTTGATATGATCATGATGTTTTTCTACGAAATGACGACTGTTTAAAGATCGTTGTTCTAACGATTCCCGATGCATTATCAATGATTCGGCTTTTTGGTAAATATCCTGTTCGTCCGGTAAAACATTGATAATAGGTCTGTTTTCTTGCTCTCCCATAAGATCGTACATTTCCGGTTCTCCTCCTCCGATAACGACCAGTCCTTTCGCCATGGCGATCAATCCGTTCATCCCCGGAGTATATGAATATAATTGATCGAGCAGAATGTCCGATCCGTACATCATTTGCTTATATTCTTGATAAGGAACAGAGACGGCTTTGGCGATTTTTACTATATCAGGATAATCTCTTGCCAGTTTTTGCAGAACGTTGAGCATTCGGTCTGTCCCTTTTAATTCATTGCGGTCTTTTTGTATTCCGATAAAAAATTGTACTTGTTCGGGGTATTTCGGAATGTTGCGTAGCGGGTGTTCTTGCAGATTTATCGGTAAGGGCAAGTATTTGGCTTTTTCTTTAAATTCGGAATAATAAGAAATATAGTATTCATACAGGCAGCATGATATCCCGTTTGCTTCTTCTGCCATTTTTTTATTTATTTCGGCTTTTTCACCAGTCATCCATTCCTGAATGGTTTTTTCATTACCAGGAATATACGTGTTGAAACTGTCCCCTATGTAAAAGTCCGAGTATCTGAATGTCTTTTTATCGAGACAATGTTTTACCCAATAGTGATCTGTTCCGAAAGCTCCTAAAAAGATCTTTTTATTGTGCTTTTTGAGGAATCTAAATATTCTGTAACAAGTGCTCGCTTTGAAATCGAGAAAGCAGGGATGATTGATTTGTACGATATCATATCCTGTCAGGTCTTTTAAATGGTATATAAGCGATCCTGCATAGTGTAGAGTGTCGGGAAAGCTATAACTTTTACGTTTTAGATTGATGTCACGATTGTTGTTCATCCATACGCTGCCGTTAGATATGACAGTAACTTTATGTCCGAGAGATCGGAGACCCTCAGACAAAGTCCAATGCAGATTGCTGGCTTCTCCTAATAGCAGTATTTTCATCAATATTCCGATTTATTGACAAAGATAGCTTTTTTATCCAGCTTATGGGAAAGTCATGAAAAAAATGTATCTTCGTTTCCAAATCCTGAGTTATGCTTGAGATCAGTATTATTATCCCCGTATATAATGCGGAATCCTATATAGAGAGATGTTTGCAAAGTATTATATCTTCTTCTGCTCCAGAAGGTAGTTATGAGATTATAGCGGTAGATGACAGTTCCTCGGATCGGAGTTTAGAAGTATTGCAGAAGATGGAAGAGCAAATACCGCAGTTGCACGTTTATCATCGACGCAAAGCCGGACCGGGAGGAGCACGGAATTTGGGGATGAATTATGCCAAAGGTCGCTATATCATGTTTGTCGATGCTGATGATTATATCAATACGGCATCTTTTTATCATTTGCTGTCTTTACTGATTTCTCAATATGATCAAGATATTGTCGGGTTCGATTATTTAAAAGTCGATTCGGAAGGAAATGAAAAACCGTATAGCAATCAATTGTTGCCCTATTGCAGGGAGATGTCCGGTGCAGAATATATGAATATGCAGCAACCGTTGGGGATTCTTTGGGGATATTTTTTTAATCGAAGATTTGTGCTTAAAAATAACTTGAAATTTCAGGAAAAAATAGCACATTCGGATGAGGATTTTGTATCACGGGCATTTTGTGTTGCCGAGACGGTTACGTTTTTACCGGTGCTGCTTTATTATTACTGTTATAATAGTGAGTCTGTAATCAATAAACAGGGAAAAGAATATGAAGAAAAACGCTTTTATGATAATATGAAGGTGATTGACGGATTATGTATATATCGTCAGGAATTGTCTGATTCTTTTGTCGGGAGCGGATTAGATAGAAAAATAGATTATCTGGTAATAAGCGTGATCAGATTGTTAGTCAGAAAACGTATGGATGATGAGTTTATCAAAATGTGCTTGAGTTTTTTTGCAGAAATAAATCTTTATCCTTTACCTTATCGCAGATATGACTGGAAATATTCTTTTTTCAGGGTTCTTACATATACTCCGAAACGGATTTTATGGTGGAAAAGGTATATTGACACACCGGTTATCGGAAAAATAGCGGAGAAAATCTTTTAACAGAGAAACATCTCCGAAAAAACTCACACCCCTGATGTAAGCAAAATTTAGGCAGGCTCTAAAGAAAGCCTGTCCAATAATTTTATGTATAGATCGATTGCTTCTCTGATTTCGCTTTTCAAAATAAATTCGTTTGCCGTGTGTGATCGTGCCGAATCTCCCGGACCTATTTTTACGGAGGTAAAAGGCATTAAGGCCTGATCTGAAAGGGTCGGAGATCCGAAAGGCTGTAATCCTAACATTTTTGCCCGTATAATAATCGGATGATCCGGTTCTATTTTTGAAGAATTGAGCCTGAAAGATCTGGCCTTCATTTCACAGTTGATGTTTTTCTGCAAAATGGAGAACGCCTCTTCATTTTTGTAGAGTTCGTTTGTCCGGACATCGACTACAAAGTCGCAACGGTCGGGTATTACATTATGTTGAGTACCCGCTTGAACTTGTGTGACGCTGAGTTTTACAGCTCCTAATTGTTCTGAAACTTTCGGGAATTGAAAATCTCGGAAATTCTCGATTATTTTTAACGCTTTGTATATTGCGTTTTCTCCTTCATTCCGTGCTGCGTGTCCCGATTTGCCATATACCGAGCAATCGAGAACCATCAATCCTTTTTCTCCTGTGGCAGGCTGCATTCCTGTGGGTTCTCCTACCACAGCTAAAGAGATGGTCGGTAATTCCGGTAATACAGACTCTATTCCGTTTTTTCCCGAAACTTCTTCTTCTGCAGATGCAAGAAAGATAAGATTATAAGGTTGTTGATTTTCGGTGAGAAAAATGAACACATGCAATAGACTTACTAATGATGCTCCAGCATCGTTACTACCCAATCCGAAGATTCGATCATCCGT
>NZ_CEWDCG010000047.1:0-16605 GCF_982436375.1 Coprobacter sp.
TTTCTACCTCACAAAGCCAATAACAAAACAACGTTATGTATATTACAAATTAAGTTCCTTTCTTAAATATTGCGTTGTATAAGTATCTTCCGTTTTACATATTTCTTCCGGTGTACCGGTAGCAAGAACTTGTCCTCCTCCTTGTCCACCTTCAGGTCCCATATCTATAATGTAATCGGCAGACTTTATAACATCCAAATTATGTTCTATTACCAAAACCGTATTTCCTTTATCTACTAAACGATTGAGGACATTCAACAAAACTCGAATATCTTCAAAATGTAAACCTGTGGTCGGTTCGTCCAATACATAAAGAGTTTTTCCTGTATCTTTTTTAGATAATTCGGTAGCTAACTTCACACGCTGACTCTCTCCACCCGATAACGTAGTGGACGGTTGCCCTAATTTAATATAGCCTAACCCGACATCTTGGAGGACTTTTATTTTATTTAAAATTGCCGGGATATTTTCAAAAAATTCAACGGCCTGATTAATCGTCATATCAAGAACGTCTGCAATAGATTTTCCTTTGAAACGGACTTCTAACGTTTCTCTATTATATCGTTTTCCATGACATTCCTCACAAGGGACTAATACATCCGGTAAAAAATTCATCTCAATAGTCTTATAACCGTTTCCTCCACACACTTCGCATCGTCCTCCGACAACATTAAAAGAAAATCTCCCCGGTTTATATCCTCGTATTTTGGCTTCCGGAAGATCAACAAAAACATTCCGTATATCAGAAAACACCCCCGTATAAGTTGCCGGATTCGAACGAGGCGTACGGCCTAATGGTGACTGATCAACGTTTACGATTTTATCAATATATTCTAACCCTTCTATATTCACATAAGGAAGAGGTTCTCGTTGTGCCCGATAAAAAAGATGACTAATTATCGGTTGCAATGTGCCATTAATCAAACTCGATTTTCCACTACCGGAAACTCCCGTTACACAAATAAATTTTCCTAATGGAAATTCAACGGTCAGATTTTTCAGGTTATTTCCTGTCGCACCTTGTAAAACGATAGATTTTCCATTCCCTTTTCTCCTCGTTTTGGGTATCGGGATTTCCATATTACCATTCAGATATGCCGCCGTCAACGTTTTTGTCTTCAACATTTCTTTCGGAGTTCCTGCAAAAACCACTTCCCCGCCAAGACGGCCGGCTCTGGGTCCCATATCTATGACATAATCTGCCTCCAGCATCATTTCCTTATCATGTTCAACAACGATAATAGAATTTCCGGCATCCCGAAGCTGTTTCAACGAACGTATCAAACGAGTATTATCTCTCTGATGTAATCCGATACTCGGTTCGTCCAAAATATAAAGGACATTGACCAACTGAGACCCTATTTGTGTAGCCAAACGTATGCGTTGGCTTTCTCCTCCGGAAAGAGTTGCCGAAGCTCGATTCAAATTCAGATACTCCAATCCGACATCTACCAAAAAATGCAGTCTGGAGCGTATTTCTTTTAAAATTTCTTTCGCAATCGCAGCCTGCTTTGAGGACATTTGCATTTCTATCCCGTCTAACCAACAAGAAAGCTCAGAAATATCCATCTCCGCCAATTCAGCAATATTTTTTCCTTGAATACGATAATGCAAAGCCTCCTCATTTAACCTGTGACCGTTACATTGAGGACAAATAACTGTTTTTACAAACTGGCCGGCCCATTTCTGAGCCTGAGCTGTAGCCTCATTCTGCTGTTGCATCTCGATATACTTTATCAGACCATCGAAGGTGAGAAAATAATTAGAATTTCCCAGTGATTGGTTTTTGATATTCAACCGTTCATCCGTTCCGTTCAGGATATCATCCAAAGCCTCCTCCGGAACATCTTTCAGAGGGGTCTTCAGTGTAACTCCATACTTATCGCAAATAGCCTCTATCTGCCAGAATAAAAGGGTATTTTTATATTTTCCTAACGGAACAATCCCTCCTTGATATATCGACTGATTCGGGTCAGGAATTATCTTGCTTTTATCTATAACATTGACATACCCCAATCCTTTGCATCTGGGACATGCACCTTGCGGAGAATTAAATGAAAAATTATGCGGAGCTGGTTCACTATACGAAAGACCGGTTTTCGGATCCATCAACATACGGCTATAATGACGTACCTCTCCAGTCTCCGCATCCAAAATCATTATCAATCCATCGCCCTGTTTCATGGCGGTTTGTACGCTTTCTTTCAGGCGTCGTTCGTCTTTTTCCGAAACGATCAATTTATCTACCACCAGCTCTACACTATGGTTTTTATAACGATCCAGCTTCATTCCGCGTAAAATTTCGCGTAATTCTCCGTCGACACGAACTGTCAAATATCCTTTTTTACGAACCTGTTCAAAAAGTTCTTTATAATGACCTTTACGATTTCTCACCAATGGCGCTAAAACATAAGTTTTCTGTCCTTTATATCTATCAAGAATCAAAGCTAAAATCTGCTCTTCGGTATATTTGACCATCTTTTCTCCTGAGATATAAGAGTAAGCCTCTCCTGCCCGAGCGTATAAAAGCCTTAAAAAATCATAGATCTCCGTTGTTGTTCCTACCGTAGAGCGAGGATTTTTATTCGTTGTTTTCTGTTCTATGGATATCACCGGACTCAATCCGGTTATTTTATCGACATCCGGGCGTTCCATATTCCCCAAAAAATTACGGGCATAAGCCGAAAACGTCTCAATATAACGACGTTGGCCTTCGGCAAATATAGTATCAAATGCCAATGAAGATTTCCCACTTCCGCTTAATCCGGTAATGATAGTAAAACTGTTACGAGGTATTTCAACATCTATATTCTTAAGATTGTGTACCCGAGCCCCGAGCACTTCTATTTTATCGTCTTTCTTTATCATTTTTTACTACAAATCATTTAAAATCAGCAAATTAAATAGCCTGATAATATCAGTCTATTGTCCATTTTTTATTATATACCGGTATCTGACGTGTACTATAATATAGATCTTTCTTTTCCGGAATCAGTATTTTATATGTTTTCCCGTTTTTATTCGGAAGGCTGCGATCTCTCAACCATGAATTAAATTCTTTTAATTGAGCATAGGTAATACCATGATTTTTTGCAAATGTAGCAAGATCCTCAATCGGCGTATTTACCATTATTTCTTGTACACGTACCGGATGATACAGCTGATGTTTTCTTACAGCAAATCCAAAACGATACGGGTCTTTGAGAATTTCTTTCAATACCAACGCCCGAAAAACGTATCTGGAGGTTTCTTCATTTAACCAAAGATCAAATGAAGAATCGTGTTGTTGCTTCACCAGTTCTTTCGAAATTCTCCCCATTCCTGCATTATAAGAGGCCGCAACAGTAGTCCAACTACCATATTTGGCATAAGCCGATTTCAGATAACGACAAGCCGCCTCTGTCGACTTTTCGATATTAAACCGTTCATCGACATAATCGTTCACCTCGAGTCCTGCTTCTTTTGCTGTAGAAGGTAACAGTTGCCACAGTCCCGCAGCTTTTGCAGGAGAAACTGCACGAGGATTTAAATAACTCTCAATAGCTGCTAAATAAATGAAATCTTCAGGAATATCGTTCTTTTTAAGAATTGGTTCGATAAGGGGGAAATAACGATTAGCCCGTTTTAAAATCAAGAGCGTATTCGAATGCATATAACAAAAACTTGTCAGCTCCCGATCATACCGTTCTCTCATATCGAATCTGTCTAAATCAACTCTCTCGCCTCCCCACTCTACTTTTGCAGGAAAATCCGGTATAATATTAACGATAAGAGATGATGTAAGCAGATCTTTTTGCGGAGTTTTAAAAGAAACGATTGATAATATCGTCAATAGTGGCATAATCGCAACTATCGACATGTAAATATACTTTTTTTTCATTTTTTTACCCAATATACCCGGTTCTAAAAACCTATTTAAATTTTTCGATGAGGAAAGAAACAGACTCTAATTACGAGGTCTTAAAATATTTATATTCCCTTTTAATTTATAATTCTGGTTATCAGCTCCTTTTGCTTCTATAATATAATAGTAAACTCCGGGTGGGACTAATTTCCCTTTATACTTTCCATCCCAACCTTGTGCCGGGTCACTAAAACGGAAAATTTCAACTCCCCATCGATTAAATATCCAACACTTAAACTGAACTATCGATTTATAGGCGACTTTCCACTCGTCATTCACACCGGGACTTGTTCCGGGAGAAAAAATATTCGGAGCTTCAAGGCGAGACTCGCCTACCGTTATAGTAAAAGAGGTATCTCTGCTGCAATATGAATTGGTCGCTTTAAGCCGGACATAAGTCGTTCCCTCGTCCTTGAACGTGTATCGCAATATTTTATCCGGATATATAGCATCTACAATAGGATCATCCACCTCACTCGGATTCTCCTGCATAAACTCCCATGCATAATAATTATCTCCGCTTACATAAGCTTTAAATTCCATTTCTACAGGAGCTGAACCACCGAAAGATCCATCTTCCGGAGCTGTATTCCATTCATTTTTTGCATCTCTTAATTGTTGAGAAACTACAGCTTTCATTAAAATTGCCCGAGGTTCATATTCATCAGATGTCGAAAACGTTTTTATAGCACCGTTCCAACCTTTATACGGAATAGAATCGATCACTGTAAACAGCGTTTTTTCATACGGTGCTGGAGCATACAAACTGACGGTTTCCCCACTCTTTGAAATAAGACCTTGTACCGTATCTTCTACCATTTTCAAATCTTTCAATGTGTCATCCCATTTCCAAGTTTTATAAGCGACTGCACGATTTACTCCCTTCCATTTCCCATTGACTGTATAATAGGCAATATCAAGACCCGTTCCGGCCAAACGAACATCTTCACACTGATTAGCGTACTCCTCATCCGCATACAAAGAAGATACTTCTTTATAAGTCGATAACCAAAGATAAATAGAAGCATCTCCTTGTTCGATGACATACCCATAATCTTTCTCTGCAGATGAATACGTCAAAGAATTTCCGTTAGAAATAGGAGTTTTATTATTTATCCCCGTACGATCAAATCTATACCACTTGACAGGTGATCCCGATGTAGAATTAAACCGAATCGTAGCCTGTGACGATGAAGGGATTACAAAAACATAATCTAACCCTGTCTCCGATTTATTTACTCCTGTCCAACGATAAGCTCCGTCAACTTCTACAGTTTGCGCATATAAAAGAGATACGAAGAATATATATAACGATAAAATACAGAATCTTTTCATCTCCAACTCTCCATAATAGTTAATCGTCAAAGATACGGCATTTCAAAGAAAGAAATAAATAAAAAATCAAAAAAGGATTTTACAAGCCTGTTCAAATTTTCCGGAAAAAGGGTCTCTCTGCCTCTTTAAGTTCATTATTCTATTTTTGCATGTCACAATAGATGGAATCAAAAAAATATCCTCAAAATAGCTGTCAAAAATATCTGAACAAAACTTAAACAGACTCTCATAATCATGAAGTTTTTCTAAGACATTGCCACAACAAGGAAAATTTTATACCTTTGTTTTTCATATATCACATACGGATAACAATAAAAACAAATAAGCTGATCGCATGATTCTAAAAAAAATATCTTTCTTACTTTTCATTTTTTTTATCGGATATTTATCATTGCATGCCGATAATTTCCCGCAAAAATCGATAGACGGTAAAGGGTTTTACTTATATAAAGTAAATCGTGCAGAAGGATTTTATTCTATTTGCAAAAAATTCGATGTCTCTAAAGAGGAAATCATACAATTCAATCCGTCGGCTAAATACGGATTAAAAAGCGGGCAAGAATTACTGATTCCGATTAAAGGTGTAAAAGTTGCTATTCAAGAAACAGAATCGCCATATTTCGTTCATACCGTATCTGCAGGAGAAACGCTATATGCAATATCCCGCATGTACCATATCAGTACAGACTCCATAGTAGCTTTAAACCCGGGATCGGAAAAGGGAATACAAATAGGAACAAAATTAAAGATTCCTCAAATTAACTCGAATACATCGTCCGATTCTTCAATATCCAATAATACTCGAAACCAATATATTTTCCACACGATTGCTCCTAAAGAGACATTATTTTCCGTTTCCCGAAAATATGGCATTTCCGTAGAATCCGTATTAAAACAAAATCCCGGGCTATCACCTTCGAACTTCTCAATCGGGAAAGTTATACGAATTATCCCTGAACAAAATAATGAAAGGGTTCAAAAAAACAATGGTCCTAAAACTTTTTTATACACAGTAAAGAAAAAAGAGACTTTGTACAGTATCGCTCAACAATTCGACATTACAATAGACGATATCAGGGCTTGTAATCCGGGAATCGGAGAGATCAAAAAAAACGATACGATAAATATTCCAGTAAAAGAATCTCCGACCGATATTTCTCAAGCCTTAACTCACGAAGATATTAATCAAATATACAATGACCTTTATTCAATAGAAAAAGACGGAAAAATCAACGTTGCCGTCTTACTTCCTTTTATGCTTTCCCAAAAAGAAGATGCCAGATCGGCTCTTTATCTTGAATATTATCAGGGATTTCTTTTGGCTGTGGACAGCTTGAAAAAACGGGGAACATCTATTAATGTATATGCTTATGACACAGAAGGGAAAAGTTCTACCCTCGACAATATCCTGTCAAAACCCGAAATGAAATCGATTGATTTGATTATCGGCCCTGCCGATAATAACCTGATACAGAAAACAGCAGAATTTGCACTCAAAAACGAGATCAACATGGTAAATGCATTTTCTCTGAAAAATGACGAAGCAAACCACAACGCCCATGTTTTACAAACAAATATACCGCACTCCTATCTATATGCTGAGGCTGCAACCGAATTGGTACGTCAATTCGGAAACAAGCAAGTCATATTTTTACTTGACGATAACAATGCGGATGAAAAGAAAGATTTCATCAACTCGGTAAAAGCAGAATTACGACATAAAAATATCCAATTCAAAGATCTTCATATTGCTTCAGATCCTGACCTTTCAATCCTGAGCAGTACATTACCAGAAAACTCCGATATTCTCGTTATCAGCAATTCCTCTACAAAGAACTCTGTCGGCAAAATCATTGCACCTTTGACCAAATTGAAAGATGATCGTGCCGATCTTTCTATTACATTGTTCGGATATCCCGAATGGCAAACATATACAAAAGAGTATCTGAATAATTTTCATAAACTAAATACGGTTATATTTACTCGATTTTACACAAATCCGACAGATTATGACTGGAAAGAATTCCAAAAGAAATTTTATTTCTGGTATAACAAAGATATGATCAATGCCAACCCCAAATACGGATTATTAGGATTTGATACGGGTATGTATTTTTTGAGTGTATTAAAACAATACGGAAAAAATTTTGAAAACCATCTTAACCAAGTGGAGTCTTCAAGTATACAAACCGACTTTAAATTCCAAAGAATCAATAATTGGAGCGGATTTATAAACAAAAGTTTCTATTTCGTCTACTTTAAGCCTTCATATATTATTGAGAAACGGGTAATAAGATAAAAGCATGAAAAAGATCATCATAAGCAGTTGTATTTTGCTTTTCTGTATCGCTACGATTTCGGCACAAAGGAATTACAAACGTGAATTTGCTGTCGGTGCGAAATTCGGAACTACTTTTTCTCGAGTAACTCTCCGTCCGAGTGTGAGACAAAATTATGAAATGGGCTATATGGGAGGAATATCCGCACGATATATTGAAGAAAAATACTTCGGTTTTATTGTCGAATTAAATTTTACTCAGCATGGGTGGAAAGAAAATTTCAGCGATGAAGGTGATTATAGTTATAGCCGAAAACTAAATTATATCGAACTGCCATTCATGACTCATATCTTTTTTGGAAACAGAGTTTTTCGCGGATTTGTAAACTTAGGACCGCAAGTAGGTTTTCTTATATCGGATAAAGAAATAAGCAGTTTCAATTTGAAAGAACTTCCACAACTTTCTCAAACATGGGAATCTACACAATACAACATGCCCATTGCACATAAATTTGATTACGGCATTTGCGGAGGAGCTGGAATCGAGATCAAAGCCAAGAAAAACAGTTTCATCCTCGA
The DNA here is from genome assembly GCF_982436375.1 of Coprobacter sp. NCBI lineage: Bacteria > Pseudomonadati > Bacteroidota > Bacteroidia > Bacteroidales > Barnesiellaceae > Coprobacter > Coprobacter sp. Next base: position 8,097 of record NZ_CEWDCG010000047.1, read on the forward strand.
AGGGCGATACTATTTCGGGTTAGGAGACTTTTTCAAAAATCGTAAAGTCGATTATTTCTCGGCATCATCTAATCAGACTATTTCCGTTGCATTGTCCTATATGTTCAACCTGAAATAACAACCGTTGTCTTTCGTTTCTAATGAAAAGTATCATCATAAATAACCAGTCTCACGTATCCTATTCTGAATTTAAGAGCTTATATTCAAGCAGTTTTCCAATTTTCGAACAGAGAACTGAAGAACAACAAAAGATTGCTTTTTTACATCCTCAATACCATCTAATTGCTTACGCCGAAGGAAACAAATTTATCGGCTTCATTTCTTACTGGGAATTTCCTGCCTACATATACATCGAACATTTTGCCGTGAACCAATCATTAAGAGGGAACGGTATAGGCAGCAACCTTTTAAACAAGTTTATTGGGGAACATTCCAAAATCATCATACTGGAAATCGATCCCATCACAGACAAGATTTCTACTGCACGATTAAGATTTTATCAAAAATGCGGATTCTTCACCAATGATTACCATCATATTCACCCGGCATACAGAAAAGAATTTGAAGGACATTCTTTAATAGTTTTATCGACAAAAAGAAAGATAACAAAAACCGAATACGATTTATTTCACAATGATCTGAAAACTGTAATAATGAAATAGAAGTTATTTTGAGGGATAAAAGTAAAACCGATCATTACAAAATGGGATATAATACCGATCATCTATTTGAATAATAAAAATAAATACAAGAGACTATTTCAAAACGAAACAGTCTCTTGATACAATCCAACTATAAATATTGAAAGAGCTCAATAACTATCGGCATGAACTCCTTTTACCGCACGACCTGAAGGATCGTTCAAATTTCTAAATGCCTCGTCCCAAGCCAACGCTTCAGCCGTACTACAAGCGACAGATGGAACAGACGGAACTGTCAACGCCGCACTCCTGCTCGGGAACAGTTCTTCGAATACCGAACGATAATAGTATTCTTCTTTATTCATAGGGGTTTGTTCGGGAAATCTTTCGGCTGCACGAGCCATTTCTTCATCCGAAACTAAATCTGACGTCAACTGTTTTAACGAATCGATCCAACTATATCCGACGCCATCCGAGAATTGTTCTTTCTGCCTCCATACAACCTCATCCGGCAACATATCGGAAAAGGCTTCCCGTAAGATTTTCTTTTCAATAACTTTTCCCGGTGACATTTTAGCTTCGGGATTTAATCTCATGGCAACATCAAGAAACTCTTTATCAAGGAAAGGCACACGCCCCTCAACTCCCCAAGCCGATAAGGATTTATTAGCGCGCAAACAATCATATAAATACAATTTACCGATTTTTCGTACAGTTTCTTCGTGAAACGCTTTTGCATCCGGTGCTTTATGGAAATAGAGATACCCCCCGAATACTTCGTCCGCCCCTTCTCCGGACAATACCATCTTAATCCCCATTGACTTGATAACTCGAGCTAAAAGATACATCGGTGTCGAAGCTCTTACCGTAGTCACATCATAAGTTTCGATATAATAAATAACATTCCGTATAGCATCTAATCCTTCTTGCACCGTATAATTGATTTCATGGTGAACCGTCCCGATATAGTCCGCGACTTTTTTAGCGGCCTTCAGATCCGGAGCTCCTTTCAAACCTACAGCGAAAGAGTGCAGTTGTGGCCACCATGCATCTGTCTTACTATCATTCTCTATCCGTTTTGCCGCATATTTTTTCGCAATAGCTGAGATTATCGAAGAATCCAAGCCTCCGGACAATAAAACTCCGTAAGGGACATCACTCATCAACTGCCGTTGTACAGCAGCTTCTAAAGACCTCTTTAAATCAGATATATCGACCGGGTTGTCTTTTACAGCATCATACTCCATCCAATCGCGAACATACCAACGCACTTGTTTTTTCTCTTTACTATAATAATAATGCCCCGGTAAAAAGGGTTCATAATGAACGGCATACCCTTCCAAAGCTTTCAACTCTGAAGCTACCATAATATGTCCGGCATTATCTGTACCTATATAGAGAGGGATAACCCCTATCGGATCACGGGCAACCAGATATTCATCTTTTTCCTCATCATATAACACAAAGGCAAATATCCCGTTCAGATCCTCAAGAAAATGAATTCCTTTTTTCCGATACAAAGCAAGTATCACCTCACAATCGGAACCCGTCTGAAATTCATACTCACCTTTTAACTGTTCACGAATCGCCAAATGATTGTAAATTTCACCATTCACCGTCAAAATGATTTTTCCGTCTTTACTCTTAAGCGGTTGTCCTCCTGACTGAGGATCTACGATCGAAAGCCTTTCATGCGCAAGAATCGCTTTCTCTCCGGTATAAATACCGGACCAATCCGGACCACGATGCCGCAACTTGTCGGACATTTTCAAAACTTGAGAACGTAATTTCGTTACATCTCCTGAAGCTATATCTAATACTGCTACTATCCCACACATATCATTTATCGTTATTTGGTTATTTTAAATATCGGTCTATGGCTTCAGCTGTCTTCTTTCCGGCAGCCATCGCTTTTACTACCAAACTTGCCCCCGTAGTCGCATCGCCACAAGCAAAGACCTTATCTACATTGCTTTTTTGTAAAGAATCGACAGCTATATTTTTCCGAGCATCCACAGTAAGCCCCAACTCGGAAACAATTCCCTCCAATGCAGGGTGTACAAAGCCCATTGCCAAAAATACCAAATCGGCATCAATGACCTCTTTTTTACCTGTCGGAAGCATCTGCATACGGCCATTTTCATCTCGTTTCCAAGTCACTTCTTCTACCTCTACGGCCTTTAGCCTATTCTTTTCACCGATAAATCTGATAGCATTCAACAACCAACGCCGTTCACAGCCTTCTTCATGCGAACTACTTGTTTTCAACACCATAGGATACATAGGCCAAGGTGTTTGCGGATTATCATGTACCGGAGGTTTCGGCATAATTTCTATCTGCGTTATTTTCGCAGCTCCATGACGATTGCATGTTCCGACACAATCCGAACCAGTGTCTCCACCCCCTATGACCAAAACTTTTTTTCCTTTAGCCGAAATCAAATCTTCAGATTGCGGAATAATACCTTCTAACACTCGATTTTGTTGTCCGAGCAATTCTAACGCAAAATATATACCTTTCATATCTCGTCCCTCAATCGGCAAATCTCTCGGGACTTCCGCACCGATTGCTATACACACGGCATCATACTTTTCAACCAAATCTTTTGCCGGAATATCTTTTCCGATTTCTGTATTCAAGACAAAATTGATTCCTTCTTCTCTCATAAGGCGAATACGGCGATCTATTACAACCTTACTTAATTTAAAGTTCGGAATACCGAAACGAAGCAGACCTCCAGGCAGCTCATGTTTTTCATACACGGTAACTTCATACCCTTTATGATTCAAACGATTCGCAACAGTAAGACCTGCTGGACCAGAACCGACCACAGCGACTTTTTTTCCGTTACGCTTCAGAGATACGGGTTTTACATATCCTTCCCTAAAAGCGGCCTCCATAATAGCGGCCTCGTTTTCCCGGATCGTGACAGGCTCATCCGCACTTAATTTCAACACACAGCTTTTTTCACATAATGCGGGACAGATGCGTCCTGTAAATTCCGGGAAATCGCAAGTTTCCGCCAATATCATATAGGCCTCCCGCCATTTTCCCCTATAAAGCAAGTCTTGCCATTCAGGTTGTTTATTCCCGACAGGACAAGCCCAATGGCAAAACGGCACACCGCAATCCATGCAACGAGATGCCTGATTTTTCCGATCAGCGCTATTTAATGTTTGTTCCACTTCACTAAAATCTTCGATACGATCATGTACCGGACGATATCCGGCTTCTTGCCGGTGTATAGTAAGAAATGCTTTCGGATTTCCCATTATATCTATTTTTTAACAATTCATCTAATAAACAACTAAAAATTAAGATATTGAAAGAGTATCAATTTGCATGTCAGCAATCTTCTGCTGCAATTTACGCATCTGCTCTTCCTGCAAGACTTTTTTATATTCAATAGGAACAACCTGAATAAATTGATCTGCATACTTATCCCACTCGTCAAGCATAACTTTTGCTAATTTACTCCCCGTATAATAATAATGCATACGGATCAGTTCGTGTAGCTCTTTCCGATAGCAGCTTTCTTCAATCAAAGATAGCTCTACCATCTCCATATTGCAGAAATAATCGAAATCATTATTTTTATTCCAAACATAAGCAACTCCGCCACTCATTCCGGCAGCGAAATTCCGTCCGGTAACACCTAAAACCACAACTCTTCCTCCGGTCATATACTCACAACAGTGGTCGCCTACCCCTTCAACAACCGCTATTGCTCCTGAATTGCGAACAGCAAAACGTTCTCCGACACGTCCATTTATAAACACCTCTCCCGATGTAGCGCCATAGAGTAATGTATTTCCTGCAATCGTATTCTCTTCAGCGATAAATGTAGAACGTATTGGAGGCATCAGGCTGATGCGTCCTCCACTCAATCCTTTCCCAAGATAGTCATTCGCTTCACCTTCGAGTTTGAAATGAACTCCATTTACCAAAAAAGCGCCGAAACTTTGTCCTGCAGAACCTTTGAATTTTACGTTCAACGTATGTTCAGGCAAACCTTCTCTTCCATATAAAGAAACAATGTGTCCCGACAACATAGCTCCTACAGAACGATCGGTATTGGCAATCGTATAATCTAAAGATATTTCTTTCCGAGATTCGATTGCCGCTGCAGCTTGTTGAATTATCTCTCTATCCTTTACATGATCGATACGATGATCTTGACTTTTTATCTGCCGAATTGCCGTCATTGCAGCTTGTTCAGGGAAATAAGTCAACCGTGAAAAATCGAGCAGGTCATACTTTGGGTTACTACGTATATCCTTTCTTTCCAACAAATCGGCACGTCCGATAATTTCATCTAAACTTGTAAATCCCATTTCTGCAAGATATTCCCGAACTTCTTCTGCAAGGAACGTAAAGAAATTCACCAAATATTCATGACGACCGTGAAAACGTTTGCGTAACTCTTTATCTTGTGTAGCAACTCCTACCGGACATGTATTCATGTGACACTTGCGCATCATAACACACCCGAGAACAATCAAAGCTGAAGTTGCAAAGCCAAACTCTTCTGCCCCAAGAAGAGCCATCAAGACAATATCCCTTCCGGTTTTCAATTGTCCGTCGGTTTGTAACCTCACCTGTCCGCGAAGTCCGTTCAATACGAGTGTTTGCTGAGTCTCACTTAACCCGATCTCAGGAGGCATACCGGCATATCTGATAGAACTGGCAGGACTAGCTCCCGTTCCTCCTTCAGCACCTGAAATGATAATTCGATCGGCCTTGGCTTTAGCAACTCCGGCAGCAATTGTTCCGACTCCGCTCTCAGAAACTAACTTGACGCTTATTTCCGCTTTGGGGTTCACATTTTTCAGGTCGAATATAAGCTGAGCCAAATCCTCAATCGAATAAATATCATGATGCGGTGGCGGAGAAATAAGGGAAATACCGGGAATGGAATGACGCGTCTTTGCAATGACTTCGTTCACTTTATAACCAGGCAGTTGTCCGCCTTCTCCGGGTTTAGCCCCTTGTGCCACTTTTATTTGTATTTCATCGGCATTCACCAAATATTCTGTCGTAACACCGAAACGTCCGGAAGCGACCTGTTTTATTGCCGAACGCATGGAAAGTCCGTTTTCCAAAGGAACGAAACGAACGGGATCTTCTCCTCCTTCTCCAGTATTACTACGTCCGCCAATTTTATTCATTGCCAAAGCTATTGTCTCATGAGCTTCTTTACTGATAGACCCGAAACTCATTGCTCCTGTAACAAAACGCTTCATAATATGCGAAACGGGTTCTACATCTTCGATAGGAATAGGATTCTTTTTAAACGTTAGAAAATCGCGTAAAAATACAGGATCACTCTTTTCATCGACACTATGTGTATATTCTTTAAATTTCTTATAACTGCCTAAACGTGTAGCTAACTGCAAAGCAGATATCGTTTCCGGATTCCATGCATGCTTTTCTCCGTCTTTACGATATGAATAAACTCCCCTATTCGGCAGAAAAGCACCTACATCTCCACCAAAAGCATTCCAATGAAACGCTGCCACATCAGAAGCGATCTCATCTAAACGAATACCTCCTATCGGTGTTGCCGTAGAGCCGAAATAACTCTTACTCAACTCGGCAGATAAACCGACTGCTTCGAATATTTTAGCTCCTCTGTAACTTCGGATCGTAGAAATGCCCATCTTGCTCATTACTTTGAAAAGGCCTTTACATATAGCTTTTACATAATTTTTTTCTGCCGTTTCGTAATTTAACTGGATTTCTTGTTTCCGAACCAATTCATCCAACACGGCAAAAGCCATATAAGGATTAATGGCACTTGCTCCATATCCCAATAATAAAGCAGCATGCATAACTTCTCTCATTTCTCCGGTCTCGACAATCAATGCCGTCTGAACACGCTTCTGTACAGAAATCAAATGATGATGTACTGCAGAAAGAGCTAATAATGAAGGTATAGGCGCATGTACTCTATCAACATTCTTGTCACTCAATACAATATAATTTACTCCATCATCGACTGCTTGTTCGGCACTCTTGCACAAATGATCAAGAGCATCACGCATACCGTTCTTTCCTTCAGCTACCTCATAAAGCATAGGTAACTTTATCGTATTGAAACCTTTGTAACGAATATTACACAGGATATCCAACTGAGTATTGCTCAATATGGGATAATTGAGTTTTACCATTTTGCAGTGAGATTCGCTCGGAACAAGAATATTGTTACCGACAGCTCCGATATACTCTGTCAGGCTCATGACCAGCTCCTCTCTTATAGGATCGATCGGAGGGTTAGTTACTTGTGCAAATTGTTGACGAAAATAATTATATAATAATTGCGGACGAGAAGACAATATTGCCAGAGGGGTATCATTTCCCATCGAAGATACAGGCTCTGCACCATTCACACTCATTGGTATGATAACACGCTCTATATCCTCTCGTGTATAACCAAATGCTCGTAACATACGGTCATAGTCGGTCACACGATGTTCAACTTTACGCCCGGATTTCAACTCATCAAGTTCAACCCGGTTAGCTGCCAACCATGTTCGATAAGGGAAAGCCTCTGCCAATTGTTTTTTTAACTCCCCATCATAATATATTTTCCCCTCTTCGGTATCGACCAATAATATTTTACCGGGCTGTAACCGCCCCTTTTCTTTTATCTCGTTCGCCTCAAAATCCATAACGCCGACCTCCGAAGCTACCACCATCATATCATTTTTAGTAATAAGATAACGAGCCGGACGTAGTCCATTCCGATCAAGCATTCCACCGGCATAACGTCCGTCCGAGAATAAAAGCGCAGCCGGACCATCCCACGGTTCCATAAGAATGCTATGGTACTCATAAAAAGCCTTGAGATCTTCGGATATAGGATTTTTTTCATTGAAACTTTCCGGTACAAGAATAGCCATTGCATGCGGAAGGCTCAATCCCGACATCACTAAAAATTCTAATACATTGTCCAATGAGGCACTGTCACTCATACCCGGCTGTATGATAGGACGAATGTCTCCTATATTATCTAATGCGGGAGATTCCAAAACACTCTCCCGAGCATCCATCCAAGCCCGGTTTCCCCGTATTGTATTGATCTCGCCATTATGAGCCAATAATCTGAACGGTTGAGCCAAACTCCATGTCGGGAAAGTATTGGTACTGAAACGAGAATGTACCAACGCCAAGCCGCTCGTGAAATAGTGATTAGTAAGATCGGTATAATAATACCTTAACTGTAAAGAGGAAAGCATACCTTTATAAATAATACTTCGGGAAGAAAGCGACACGATATAAAAATCCTTTTGTATCGTGTCATCCGACAAACGTATTTTCTTTTCAATCCGCTTACGAATGAGATATAACTTTTTCTCCAACTCTTGCTGATTATTACACCCTGTAATAAACACTTGACGCACATCAGGTTCTGTTGCTAAAGCCTCACGACCTAATATAGACGAATTTACCGGAACTTTTCTCAAATGCATCAATGTCAATCCCTCCCGCTCTATCTCGTCAATCATGATACTCAATATCATGTCCTGCAATTTTACATCTTTAGGAAGGAATATTAGCCCAGTACCATATTTCCCTTTTTCCGGAACTGGAATTCCCTGTAACAAAATAAACTCATGAGGAATCTGAAGCAAAATTCCTGCACCATCCCCTGTCTTATTATCAGCACCTTCAGCTCCTCTATGTCTCATATTCTCTAAAACCTTAAGAGCCGAATCGACCAAATCATGAGATTTGCCACCATGAATATTTACCAACATCCCGACACCGCAAGCATCATGCTCATAAGAAGTATCATACAGACCTCTTTCAATATTAATTTGATCCACTTTTTTCATTATTAAAATCATTTTGTTTTAATATAAGT
>NZ_CEWDCG010000048.1:0-16516 GCF_982436375.1 Coprobacter sp.
GTTTTGTTAAAGGAGGGATGGAAATTTACCCGAGACGATAATCCGGAGTTTGTCGATCCTGATTTTGACGATCGTGCATGGCAGCCTGTAGTCGTTCCTCATGATTGGGCTATATACGGTCCGTTCAGCTCTCAAAATGATAAGCAAAATGTAGCGATTACACAAGATGGGCAAAAGGAAGCGCTGGAACATGCCGGTAGGACTGGAGGTTTACCTTTTGTCGGAGTAGGCTGGTATAGAATCGAATTTGAACTTCCCGATTTCGCTCCAGATAGACAGTCTTTTATTTTATTCGATGGTGCGATGAGTCAGGCGAATGTTTATATTAATGGACAGAAAGTCGGAGAGTGGCCTAACGGCTACAATTCGTTTTATTTCAACATTTCTCCTTATTTGCTTTCGGGTAAGAAAAATGTGTTGGCCGTTCGTTTAGAAAATTTACCGGAATCGTCCCGTTGGTATCCGGGGGCAGGATTATACCGCAATGTTCATATTATAACGACGTCAGATGCATATATTCCGGTTTGGGGTACTTATATAACGACTCCGGTTATTCGTGAAGACTTTGCAAAAGTTAATATCCGTACAAAAGTCTGTTTGCCGGAAAATGCCGATCCAGGACTTTATACAATAGAAACAGTTATCTTTGATTCGTCGCATAAGGAAATACAAAAAACTAAAACTTCGCTTACCTCTTTACTGTATGGAGATATTTCACAGGAAATAGTTGTTAAGAATCCTGTTTTGTGGTCTCTTGATCAGCCGGTTTTATATACTGCTAAAACGTTTTTATATGAAGGAACTACATTGAAAGACCAGTATAGTACTCCATTCGGAATTCGTTCGATAGAAATAATTCCGGAGAAAGGATTTTTTCTAAATGGAGAAAAAACTGTTTTTAAAGGAGTCTGCAATCATCATGATTTAGGTCCATTGGGAGCAGCGGTGAATGATGCTGCCATTCGTCGTCAAATACGACTGTTAAAAGATATGGGGTGTAATGCAATAAGAACTTCTCATAACATGCCGGCTCCAGAGTTGGTAAAAGCTTGTGATGAAATGGGTATGATGCTTATGGTAGAGAGCTTTGACGAGTGGAATACTCCTAAGTGTAAAAACGGGTATAATCTTTTTTTTGATGAATGGGCGGAAAAAGATCTGGTAAATCTGATATGGAATTATCGTAATAATCCGAGTGTCGTTATGTGGTGCATCGGAAATGAAGTTCCTAATCAATGGACTGAAGGTGATTGTAAAATTGCTAAACGATTGCAGGATATTTGTCATCGTGAAGATCCGTCTCGTCCGGTAACTCAGGGTATGGATGCTCCTGATGCAGTAGTAAATAATAATTTTGCTGCAGTAATGGATGTTGCCGGATTTAATTATCGCCCTTTCCGCTATCAGGTTAATTATAAAAAATTGCCTCAGGGAATTATTTTAGGAAGCGAAACGGCTTCAACTGTCAGTTCTCGAGGTGTGTATAAATTCCCAGTAGAGCGAAAGGCGATGCAGCGCTATGAAGACCATCAAAGTTCGTCTTATGATGTAGAGCATTGCGGTTGGTCTAACCTTCCGGAAGATGACTTTATACAACATGAAGATCTTCCTTATTGTATAGGAGAATTCGTTTGGACAGGTTTCGATTATTTGGGAGAACCGACTCCTTATTATACAGATTGGCCTAGCCATAGTTCTCTTTTCGGAATTATAGATTTGGCAGGTATTCCCAAAGACCGTTTTTATCTTTATCGGAGTCATTGGAATAGGGAAGAAGAGACTTTACATATATTGCCTCATTGGACGTGGAAAGGACGTGAGGGAGAAATCACGCCGGTATTTGTATATACTAATTATCCTTCGGCCGAATTATTCATTAATGGAAAGAGTCAGGGGAAAAGAACAAAAGACCTGAGTATCGGTATAGACAGTACTTATACAGATGCCGCTCAAAAAAGTTTCGAACGGCAGAAACGATATCGGTTAATGTGGATGGATACTCGTTATGAACCGGGAACGGTTAAAGTGGTTGCTTATGATAATGAAGGAAAAGCTGTTGCCGAAAAAGAAGTACATACGGCAGGGAAACCACACCATTTAGTGCTAACGGCAGATCGAGATCGTTTGGCGGCAGATGGAGAAGATCTATCTTTTATTAATGTAAAAGTTGTAGATAAAGATGGAAATTTTTGTCCGGATGCTACGTCTAAAATTAAGTTCAGAGTAAAAGGTGCAGGTGTTTTTCGTGCTGCGGCTAACGGTAATCCGGCAAGTCTCGAGTCATTTCAGAAACCGGAGATGAAGCTTTTCAGCGGTCAATTGACTGCAATTGTGCAAACAATATCGAAGGCCGGTACAATTATTTTTGAAGCATCATCACCTGGAATAAAAAGTGCATCTATTAAATTGATAAGTGAGTAAGAGCCTGTTTAAACTTTGCTCAGATTAGTTTTAAAAATTTCTTTTGAAGATATTTTGTCGTTTTTACGAGGAGGATACGAGTTGTCTAACGAGTAAAAACGACAAAACAAATCGAAAGAAAACGTGAAAATGACCTGATAATATTTTTTTATTGTAAGATTTAGATAGCTCTTAATGCGTTATTATATAGTTGTTAAAAGGTCGAAAATTTGGCTGTAATACCCCTTTTTGATAAATGATAAAAGGACTATTTTCTATTCTGAAGTGTCATTTGACAAAGCTTTTATTTCTCCCGTTATAACTTCGATCGATAAGCTCGAAACGAATATAGTGTAATTTAGGCAGGGTCGTTTCTTCAATGAGTTGGGCTCTATCGATGCAAATCATTGATTATCCTATTTTTTTGCTGTTAACTTGTCAGTTGAAATTACAATGTGGTTTTGGACAAGTATTCAATTGTCCGGGAGAAAAATGACTTTCTTTGTTGGTGTGGGCCTGCACCCTTATAAAGCCTGTTTTTCTTGAGTAAGCTTTCTTGCACATGCTATACATCTGCTTTCTCTTTATTAATTAGGGAAAATATCCTTATACGAATAAACTCTGAAACAAATCCCTTCTCCGCTGAACAACAACAGTCGGATTTTTATCGCCCATATAAAATCGTATATACGGATACTCTTTCAGAAACAACCCCTTCCGTATCAAAATGGGATTACTATATTCGCTTCTATCCGGTCGAAAATAATATGTACATCTTATAAAATAGATAAAAACCGATATACCAGTGTATTAAATATAGTACGATGTACATATGTAAAATTGTTTTTCTGTGTAAATCATGTTTCCTTTGCAACCGAATCGAACAGTAGACATGCGATTTATTTCTCTTTTGCGAAACTAGTGAAAGAGAGTGCATGTTGATTTGCTATTTATATAATATTTGTTTATTATTTTTTTCTTGGCGGTGATGCACGTCATGACACCTCTGCTTTTGTTGATCCGTACTGTCCGAAGAAAGAAATATTAAAAACTTGAAAATATGAAGTTGAGAATATATATTATCATAATAATAGTAGTATGTTTATTTTCATGTGGACGTCGAGACAATAGCGTTTATAACCCTTCGCTATTGTCGTTGGAGAACTCTTTGGAGATAATGCCCGAAAAAACTCTAAGAGAAATACTTGATATAGATACGGCATCCTTTAAGGAGGCTGATAAGGCCCTTTACTATTTTCTGTTGTTTAAGGCCAAGGTGCTTTCCTCCGATAGTATTCAAATACCCATAGACAAGTCGAATCTTTCACTAGCTCATTTCACAGAAGAACGTGATTCTGTACGCCTATGCCTATTATACTATTATTTGGGAAGGATACATTTCGATAATTATGCTTTTTTACGGGCCAATAGTAGCTATAATCAGGCTGAAAAGTTCGTGGGAAAAGAAATTCGGACGCTTTTCAACATCAAGATAGGTGAAGCCCGTATTTATCATTTTAAAATGATGTACGACATGGAGGAAATATTTTTGGAAAGAGCTCTCTACATAGCGGGCGAACTGCGTGATTCTGTTTATATGGCCGAAGCTCTACACAAGTTTGCAGAACTTCGTATTGATGAGAATCAATTTTCACAGGCAAAAGACTATCTTGACAAGGCTCTTGTCCTATTACCGAAAAATAACAATATCTTGAGGGCCGAATACAATAAAGACTTGGCGCGGGTATATTTGGGTATGAACGTGCCAGATACAGCTCTTTTCTATATTGATGCCGCCCTGCGATATGCGCACCCTTATGAATTGGAGCGTTCTTGTAACATAGTCAAAGGGAGTATATATATGAAAATGAGACGTTACAAGGATGCTGAGAGCGTCTTTATGAAAAACATTGAAAGCCTTCCGTTGAAAGACAAATATGATATTTTTTTTTAATGTCTTTGATGAAAAAAGAGAAGAAAGAATTTCAGGCCGCCTATGAATATGCAGAAAAAAGTATTCGTTGCAGGGATTCGCTCGAGATGAACAACAAGGTGGGATACATCAGCAATCTTAATGCGTTTCAGGAACACGAGCGACAGCGGAAAAGAATCGACCAGATGAACATGGAACTTTCCGAGCGCGAACTGGCCTATTACAGGCTCGCTATTATTCTTTCGTTGCTTCTTATTTTAGTCATATCTTTTGTGTTCCGTGTCAAGCATGCCAAGAAAAAAGTAGAGCTCCTTCTTAAAGAGAAGAAATTGGCTGTGGTTAAGCTCCGGAATAGTCGGCGGGAGGCTGAAATCAAATACCTGCATGAAAGGCATGAACGAGAGTCTATTGAAATAGATTCTCTCAATCAGAGTTTAGAGTATTACAAGCGTTTAAATGCCCTGACCGTACCGATTCTTATGAAAAGCCAGAACTCGCAGGGGGCTATGCACTTGAAAAAAGAAGAGTGGGACATTATTATCCAGAATACGAACGCCTGTTTCAATGATTTTACCTTCCGCCTGAAAGAGGCGTACCCGCAACTGTCACATGTACTGCACCCCAAAAGTTTTGTGTCTAACTTTTGGGGTGCAGTACAAAAGTTAGGTAGTCTCTTTTTTTTATCAAAACCTGTTTTTAAGAAGCAGCCTAAGTTTTGATCGGGCAAAGTTTGAGAGAAATACACAAGAATGATTAACGCCCCTTTCAAGGGAGAGAAAATCATACCGATACCGTTATAGAGCGGAAGAAAATGCAAAAAGACTTGATAATATTTTTTATTGGAAAATTTGGACCGGCTTTAAGATTTATGAAAATACACAATGTTACTATGTGCGATATTCCGTTTAAAAGAACGCATATGTTTTCGAGAAGAAAATATAAGAAAATAGTTTGGTAGAGTTTAAGGCCACCAATTTTCTCAGTTTATGTACAAATTTTTATCCTCAACTCCAGCCCGACACTTTCTATTTTTTTTTTTGATCTAAATTTCTGGACCTTTAATATGTCTAGAGATGATTTCGAGTTCTGAGAGTCTTTTACTTCTTCGTTTTACTCGTCAAAAGATCTCGTACGGCTTTGTTTAAACGAATTGAGATTATACTTCATACCGATTTGATGATTCCTTTTTGATTTTATAGTTGGTTATGAATTGGTGTTCTCTGTCAATATTTGTATGTTATGTTCAGTTTAACTTGCTCGTAGAGTATCCAATTGGTAAATCAGTTGAAAAGTATTATACCTTTAACAAAAAAACTCTTGACTAAGCTTGTTAGACAGATCTTTTATGTTGGATATTATTGTAATATCTTTTTTCTTATCTAATTCTAAACATTTACTTTGTTAAACCGTTAAATAATGAGTCGGTAATTTAGAAACTGCGGTTAGATTATGAGTTTAAAAGAACAATATTTTAAGTATTCGATTATTATCCTGATTCTGGGTTTGGGCATTGTTATTTTTTTCGAACTTATTCCTTTTTTAGGTGGTTTGTTAGGAGCATGCACTATATATGCGTTGATTAGGAATCAGATGAGACATCTTGTTGAAAAGAGAAAGATGAAACGTTCTATTGCCGCATTTCTTTTAATCATGGAAACCGTACTTTGTTTTTTGATCCCGATCTCTCTCGTTGTTTGGTTTTTGATAATGAAAGTGCAGCATATCAATCTTGATCCTCAGGTGGTACTTGCACCGGTAGAACAAATATCCGTATTGATAAAGCAAAAGATAGGTTATGATATTTTGAATACAGATAATTTAAAATCTGTAATATCATGGGCTCCTCAAGTCGGTCAGATGTTAATGGGAGGAATTACAAGTTTGGCACTGAATATTTTTGTTTTGATTTTTGTCCTTTATTTCATGTTATTGGGAAATGACAAAATGGAAAATTATATAATGGATATACTCCCTTTTACAGAAAAGAATAAATTGACAATTTTGCATGATGTAAATATGGTAGTAAAATCCAATGCCATAGGTATTCCTTTATTAGCTGTGATACAGGGAGCAGTAGCCATGTTGGGATATTATATATTCGATGTTCCTGATTTATTGTTATGGGGAATATTGACATGTTTTGCAACAGTGATTCCTATTGTAGGAACGGCATTGATCTGGTTACCTTTAGTTATTTATTTTGCCATTATAGGAAATTGGTGGGATGCCGTAGGATTATTGATTTATGCAGCACTTATTATTACACATGTCGATAATCTGATACGTTTTGTTATTCAGAAAAAAATGGCAGATATACATCCGTTGATAACAATATTCGGAGTTATTATAGGCCTTCCGTTATTTGGTTTTATGGGAGTTATTTTCGGTCCGCTATTGTTATCTATATTCCTCCTTTGTGCCGATATTTTTAAGCGTGAATATTTAGAGAATAACAATTCTTCTTCGAAAACACATATAGAAGGATTATAGACAAATTGTCCAGATGGTTAAGATTGGAAAAGAAAAGTCTTTTGTTTCTATTTTTAAGTCTCTTTTCAGTCTGTTTATCCGTCTTCATTTGTCGAATGAATAATATTGGATATCGCAACGGCCGCTCCTATAACTCATTTATTCTTTAATACTCGGATATACAAGATTTTTTTCTTCTATAATGTCCAGAACCTCTTTCAAGTATTTATCTGCTTCATATTTGGCCATAGGAAGGTCGTGTAACAGATAATTTCCACAATCTTGAGGTGCAGCTCCCGGAATTTTGCCTTCGAAGTCTCGTATAAACCGAAATGTTTCACGCATAAGTTCGACAATATCTTTTGATTCTAAATCTCCTTGTACCAAAAAATAATTTCCAGTACAGCATCCCATGGGTCCCCAAAATACGATTTTCTCTCCCCATATACTGTGGTTTCTTAAATAAGTTGCAGCCAGATGTTCGATTGTGTGTAAAGCTCCATATCCGAGTGCCGGTTCACGGTTCGGTTCTTTCATTCGTATATCGAATGTAGTTATCGTGTGATCTTCTATATGGTCTTTTCGTGAAACATAAATGCCGCGTAATAAATGGATATGATCTATTGTAAAGCTGGGTATTTTTTTCATAATTGTTTTTATAATATATCAATTAATTGTTTTATTATTTCGAATGATTTTTGAGGAGCTTCTTCCCAAAAGCGATTGTATTGAGTCGTATGGTCTTCTATTCCGGGAGTATCGCTGATGATGCGGAAACTCAAGAACGGTATTTTATTCATGTAACAAACATGTGCAATAGAAGCTGATTCCATATCTACAGCAAGACCGTTTGGAAAAGTAGCTTTTATTTTGTCTAATTCTTTACGGGTGGTAATAAATTGATCCCCGCTACATATTAGACCGCTGTATATTCGTGTTGACGTTTGTAGAGATAAGGCTTTTTTCAGCAGTTCGGGATCGGAATAGAAACGGGCGGGATATTCAGGAATTTGTCCAGGTTCGTTTTCTTCTCCGCACCATACATCGTGATAAACGATTTCTTTCCCGGTTACGATGTCAAAAACTTGGGTCGATATATCTATACCCCCGGCAACACCTGTATTCAATATACAGTCTGGATGATAATGATATATCATATTCAGAGTTCTTGTCGCAGAGCAGACTTTGCCTATGCCGCTTTGTGTTAAAATGAGAGTATGATTTCCACGTTTTCCTATATAAAAAATTGCTCCTTCGTTCGATTCTTCCCGACAGTCGGTAAGCAAATCTTTTATACATGCTAATTCCGATAGCATGGCAACTATAATTCCTATTGTCATTTTTATTTTTATTTATCGGCAAATATACGATTTGTATGGGATAATATAAAATTGAAAGCGTGTCTCTCCCTAATAAATAGGATAAACACGCTTTTTATTGTCAATATTTATTGATTATTTCAACTGATCCGCAACTTTTCTACCAGCCTCCAATGCCTTAAGATTCATTTCTACTATATGCTCTCCCTTACGTCCGAATATGTCCCGTATTCCGGTTTCTATTTGTTCGTAGGGGATACCTAAAAATGGAGAAGCTGCACCTAACATGACTATATTGGCTGTTCTGGGCGAACCGCTTTCTTTTGCAATCGTATCTACGTCTAAAATGATTTTATGGGGCATTTTATTAATTTCTTTTATGACATCTTCCGGTTCTGGATAGTTCGGGATATTGATGAACGGTGTTGAATTAGTTACAATCCAACCGTCTTTGGCAAGATACGGAAGATAACGTAAAGCCTCCATCGGTTCGAGAGAAATGATGAGATCTGCTTTCCCTAAAGGAATGAGGTCTGATGCTATGGGTTTATCCGAAATACGTAAATTAGATTGTACGTCGCCTCCTCGTTGACTCATGCCGTGAACTTCAGCTTGTTTCATATATAGTCCGTTATGTATAGCGGCTTCACCGATTACTGCAGCGATAGATAGAATACCTTGACCGCCTACACCCGAAAGAATTATATCTGTTTTCATATTTGTCGGATTTTATTTTTGACGTTTTTTTCTACTTAAAGTCTGGATACATTCTCGACGAGGAATTAATACCGAAACACCCTTATATTCTATTTCTTCCCGTATAGTCCGTTCCATTTCTTCCATATTCTTTTTTAGAGGAATAAGTACGCGAATGTGTTCCGGAGCAACGCCTATACCTTTGCATATAGCCTCTATTTTCCCTGTTCCGGCAGAATCTTGTCCTCCGGTCATGGCAGTAGTTTCATTATCGGATATGACGATCGTGACGTTTGCATTTTCATTGACGCAGTCAAGTAATCCGGTAATTCCCGAATGCGTGAATGTCGAGTCCCCGATTACGGCAATAGCCGGAAATAATCCTCCGTCAGCGGCACCTTTAGCCATAGTGATGGATGCTCCCATATCTACACATGAATGTATAGCTCTGAAAGGCGGTAACGCTCCTAATGTATAACATCCTATATCGCTGAATATCCGGGCATTTTTATATGTTTTGGCTACATTATTGAGCGCTTCATACATGTCACGGTGTCCACATCCTTGACAAAGAGCTGGTGGACGCATGGCTACAATATTCGGTATTTCAAACTCTGCACCTGATTTCAGTCCTAAAGCTTTTGCTACACGATCGGGATTTAATTCTCCGTCACGATTCAGTGTTCCGTCAAGTTTCCCCTTTATTATTTTAGACGGAATAATACCTTTTATTTTTTCCTCAACGAATGCATACCCATCTTCCAAAACCAATATCTCATCACATGTGTCGAATAATTTTTGTAACATTTTCAACGGTAACGGATATTGAGATAGTTTGACAACCGGATAATCGCATCCCTCAGGGTAATTCTCCATTAAATAATTATAGGCTATACCGCAGGCGATGATTCCCATTTTTTTGTTCGGACCATCGATATAACGGTTGAAAGATGAGTTTTCAGACGCTTCTGTAAAGTCTTTTTGTTCGTTTAACAACGTTCTGAAACGACGTCTGGAGTTTGCAGGTAATAAGATAAATTGTCCGGTATTATCAGGAAACGAAATCTCGTTTTGATCTTTTATTTTCAATGTTGTCGTTACACCTGCACGAGAATGTGCCAGTCGGGTGGTAATTCTCAACAACACCGGAATTTTGAATTTTTCAGATAGACCGAACCCTGCTGCCATCATGTCGTATGCTTCTTGTTGGTTGGAAGGCTCGAACATCGGAACAAATGCAAAGTTTCCATAAAAACGAGAATCTTGTTCATTTTGAGATGAATGCATGGACGGATCATCTGCTGCTACGACAATGAGTCCACCATTGACTCCGGTCATTCCGGCATTGATAAACGCATCGGCGGCAACGTTCATTCCGACATGTTTCATACAAACTAACGCCCGTTTACCTATATAAGACATACCCAAAGCTGCTTCCATAGCGGTTTTTTCATTCGTACACCAGCGGGTATGTATCGTATTGTTTTTTGCTTCAGGAGAAATTTGTATATATTCGGTTATTTCGGTAGAAGGAGTACCGGGATATGCATAAACTCCCGAAAGACCTGCATCGAGTGCGCCTTGGGCAATAGCTTCGTCTCCTAAAAATAGATGTTTGTTCATTCTTTTATACTTTGACGGTTATTAGACTTGTAAATTTATGTGTGTTTCTTTCAAAAAGATATCTGATAATCCTGTGAAGATTCTTTTTGTTATGATTTAGTTGCAAATATAAGAAAATATTTATCGAAATATTGTATTATCGGATGAATTTACATATTTTCGTAAATCATTCTGTGTTCGGAACAATGATATGTTTTTAGGAAAAGCAGAGTTTGTTTTGAATTTGGAACTTCAAGATTAAAATCTAAAAAATGTGATACTATGAAATTTAAAAGTTTAGCCTGTACCGGGATTTCTTTCTTTTCGTTATTGCAACCTATTGTGTCGTTGTCAGCAACTAAACAACCTAATATTCTTTTTTTTATGGTAGATGATATGGGATGGCAAGATACATCGGTGCCTTTTGCTGATGAAAAAACTCTTTTTAATAATTTATATGAAACTCCTAATATGGAGCGACTTGCAAGAATGGGTGTGAAGTTTACGAATGCTTATGCGGCATCGGTTAGCTCGCCTTCAAGATGCAGCCTTATGACGGGGGCGAATGTTTTGCAGCATAAAGTTTCGAACTGGACATTGCATTATGATACTCCTACCGATGGAAATAATGAATATTTTGATTTTGAGTGGAATTGGAATGGAATATGTCCGTCAAACGCTGTCGTTCAAAATTATTCCCACATGTTTTATGCTAAAATGTTACCTCAGATTCTGAAAGAAAACGGTTACCAGACTTATATTGTAGGTAAAGCCCATTTTGCTTCTCGAACAACCACGGCTGCTGATCCGTTGACTTGTGGTTTTGATGTCAATATAGGGGGACATGCAGCCGGAGCGATGGGGAGTTATTCAGGATGTCGGGGATATGGAGCTGATCGAGAAGATGCGGAGATATGGCAAGTACCGATGCCTAACATAGATTATTATTGTAAAGAAAACATATTTCTTACCGAAGCATTGACTATGGAGGCAAAAAAATTAGTAAATCGGGCATTAGAATCGGACCGCCCGTTTTTTATGTATTTATCTCATTATGCTGTTCATGCTCCGTTCGAGAAAGATATGCGTTTTTATGATAAGTATATAAAAAAGGGGATGTGCGATCGTGAAGCACAATATGCCTCTTTGATAGAAGGAATGGATAAAAGTTTAGGAGATATGATGGATTTATTTGAGGAAAAAGGGATTGCCGAAAGTACCATTATTATTTTCATGTCTGATAATGGAGGGTATTCTTCATCATACCGTGAGCCGAACAGAAATGCTCCTTTACGATCGGGAAAAGGTAGTCTTTATGAAGGAGGAATTCGAGAGCCGATGTTAATTTATTGGCCGGGAGTAACTCAACCGAATAGTGTTAATCGTTCTAATGTGATTATCGAAGATTTTTTTCCAACGTTACTTGAGATGGCACAGATAAAAAATTATTCTGTTCCTCAGCGGGTTGATGGAGTCAGCATGGTAAAACTGTTGAGATCAGGAGCGGTAGAAAAAAACAGGGCACTTTATTTTCATTATCCGAACGATTGGGGAGAACGGACTGGAGATGCCGGACGTCCGGCAAGTGCTATTATAAAGGGAGATTGGAAGTTATTATTTGATTATGAAACACGATGCACAGAATTATATAATTTAGCGAATGATATCAGTGAAAAACATGATTTGAGTGAAAATCCTCTTTATGATAAAATAAAAGAGAACCTTTCTAAAGATCTAAGCAATCGTTTACGTGAAACAAAAGCCAATATGCCTGTTTACAAAGTTTCTGGTATACTGTGCGGTTATCCTGATGAATAGTTTATTTTAATATATTACGTTTGTTTAGGGCTTTATGATATTTTATCGCATTATTTTGGTGCTCTGCGTATGTTGTCGCAAAATTGTGCCGTCCTGAAAAATCTTCCTTGGCGCACATATATATAAACGGATGGTGACGATAATTCAGAACTGCTTTTATTGCGGCTTTTGAAGGAATGCGTATAGGACCGGGAGGTAATCCGGTATTTTTGTATGTGTTATATGGTGAGTTGACTGTTAGGTGTTCATGGAGAATACGCCGTATCGAAAAATCTCCTACTGCATATTTTACAGTGGGATCGGCTTGCAGAGGCATCCCTTTTTTTAAGCGGTTTAAATATAGTCCGGCTACCATATTCATTTCGTCCGGAACTTTAGTTTCTTCTTCTACGATTGAAGCTAAAGTCGATACTTCGATCGGGGAGATGCCGATTTGTGTTGCAAGCATTCTACGGTCGTCAGTCCAGAACTTGTCATATTCTTGACGCATTTTTTCCATTAGTTTGCGAGGTGCAATGGTCCAGTAAACTTCATAGGAATCGGGAAGAAAAAGTGCCGGTATTGTATATGTGTCGAACCCCATGTCTGTACAAAAAGCCGAATCGTTTAATAATTCGAGGACTTCCTGTTTATCCATTTTTAGTTGTTTATCGATAGTCTCGGCAAGATCATCTTTCGTACGAATATTGTTAAAAGTAAATCTTATCGGAGTTTGGCTTCCGGTAGAGAGTTTACGATAAATACGGATTGCATTCATTTCCGGATCTATTCGATATGCTCCGGGTTTATTCCATGGAGTATATCCGTTTAATTTAGAGAGTCGTCTTATTTTGTTGACATCACTTTTTTCTAAATATTTTTGAAGGTCTTCGGTAACACTATCGAGAGAACTGTTTTCATCGATGTATATAAAAAATGAAGTATCTGTGACTTTATCTAATACATACCGTTTGAATATAACGCCGATACTGATAAGAAATATTGCAGCTACGGCTGTAATGATGTACAGAATATTTTTTTTAGATCCGCATGTTTTTTTTTTCTTCCGTCTTGATATCTTTGTTGCCATATTTATAAATTAAAAGGCATTTGTGAAATTCGAGAGCGTCGGCAAAGATAAGTATTTAATAGAAATGTTGTTTTTACTGATTGTAAAATAATATTAGAGCTCGTTCTAAGAGATTGTTAAATTCTGTACAAACGTTTTGGGGAAAACTGTTTTTGGGGATTTTATTGTTAAGATAAGAAGTGTAGCGGGTTGTGTTATGCATAGAGACGGAGATACCTACCGAAGAAAAACTTAAAGAATTTTTATCGGAAAATTTAAACAGATTCTTACTAACAGTGATTAAGGTATGAATAACCGTAATTTATGTACTTTTTAAATTCACAAATCAAAGTATTTTTGTTTCGAAAATGAATATAGATGTATGAAAATCTTGAAAAAAAGTAAGATTGCTATGGTGATATTGGTAGTATTGGCGGTTATTATAGTATTGTTTGCTCTTGTTTGTTTGTTCCTTAATCAACCGAGCTTTGGAAGATTACCGCGAGGGGAACGATTGGTTAGGATTGAACGTTCTCCTAATTTTAAGGACGGAGAGTTTAAAAATGAATGTGTAACTCCGATGTTGACGAATGATGAAAATCGGATTAAGAGTTTTATAAATTTTCTTTTTAAGAAAGATCCGGGACTAAGACCGGATGCGGCATTGCAGGTCGTCAAATCAGATATTCGGCATATAAAGAGAGATTCGGATTTTTTGATTTGGTTTGGACATTCTTCCTATTTCATGCAGTTAGAAGGAAAACGAATACTTGTCGATCCGGTTTTCTATGTCGCGTCTCCTGTTTCGTTTATCAATAAACCTTTTAAAGGAACTGATGTCTATTATCCTGAAGATATGCCGGATATCGATTATTTGATTATAACACATGATCATTGGGATCATTTAGACTATAAAACGATTGTTGAATTGAGGCCTCGCATTGGGAAAGTCATTTGTGCTTTAGGTGTCGGAGAACATTTTGAATATTGGAAATTTGATAAAAAGAAGATCGTAGAGCTCGATTGGAATGAGAATGAATCTCTCGATCCCGGGTTGACAGTCCATTGTTTGCCTGCCCGCCATTTTTCGGGGCGGGGACTTACTCCGAATCGAACGTTATGGGCTTCATTTTTATTGGAAACTCCTTCTCAAAAAATTTATATAGGAGGAGACGGTGGATATGATTCGCGTTTTGAAGTTATAGGTGAACGTTTCCCGGATATAGATCTTGCGATTTTGGAAAATGGGCAATATAATGATGATTGGAAATATATTCATTTAATGCCTCAATATATGTCTCGTGCGGCAAAAAATTTGAAAGCAAAGAAAATATTGACTGTACACCATTCTAAATATGCGTTGTCGAAGCATCGTTGGGACGAGCCGTTGAAAAATGCTCGAAATATGCAAGCAGATTCATTGGATGTTTTAATACCTCGTATCGGAGAAGTTGTAAATTGGCATGAGTGATTTATATACTGGCTCTTAGTAGTACTGTTTAATGACTTGTTTTGAATTATCTATATGAACAGAGTGTAAATATGCTTATAAAATAATGTCGGGATATTTGAATATTTTAAAGATTTGATCCATCTTTGCGGTCGAAAATAGAACCAATGAGCGTTTTGTAATCCTCATCGGAGGCAAGTGAATGCCGGATAAGATGACTGGGTAAAACCAATCAACTTATCCGGTATTTTTTGTTTAGGAGAAGGTAAACAACAATGTAAAAATTACTATATTATGAAAAGAGATGCGATTGATTTGAAAACAGTAAATGTGTTTACTCTATTCAGAAGGTATTTCATCCCTACTTTATTAGGCATGTTGAGTATGTCTGCTGTGACGGCAATAGACGGTATATTTGTCGGACATGGTGTAGGCAGCGATGGCATTGCGGCTATTAATATTTTAATTCCGGTATTGATGTTCTTTACCGGAGTCGGATTGATGGTCGGTGCTGGTTGTTCGGTTGTCGCTTCTATACATTTATCTCGAGGCAAACAAAATACGGCACGTATTAATGTGACGCAAGCTTTATTTTTTGTTACCATTATTGCAGCGTTACTTTCGTTTTTAATGATGATATTTCCAGATGATACGGCTTATTTACTCGGTGCTTCGGAACATCTACGCCCTATGGTAACAGACTATTTGCTTTGGTTTGTACCATCGTGGATATTTCAAATTTGGATTGCTGTTTCTTTGTTTATTATCCGTCTTGACGGAGCACCGAAACTGGCGATGTTTTGTAGTCTTGTAACAGCGGTAATTAATGTCGTACTTGACTGGATTTTTATCTTTCCTTTCGGTTGGGGAGTAATGGGTGCTGCTTTAGCAACATCTATAAGTATTATTTCGGGTGGGATAATTGCTATTTTATATTTGTTGTTTTTTGCCCGTCGGTTACGCCTGTATCCTTTGAAGTGGAGTGTAAAGAGCTTTCGTTTATTTGTCAGGAACATTGGCTATCAATGTCGCATAGGTTCTTCGGCTTTATTAGGAGAAGCTACATTAGCGGTATTAATGTTTGTTGGCAATCAGGTGTTTATGCATTATTTGGGGGACGATGGTGTAGGAGCGTTTGGTATTGCTTGTTACTATATTCCTTTTGTGTTTATGGTCGGAAATGCTGTTGCTCAGTCGGCACAGCCGATTATCAGTTATAACTTTGGCCTTGGATATAGAAAACGAGTGACGGAAGCCGTAAGAATAGCATTGTTAACGGCGGTTTTATGTGGTGTGGTAGTAACGGTCGTATTTGTGGCTTGTCCGGATTTTTTGGTAGGTCTTTTTATTGATAAAGATAATGTCGCAGCCCGTATAGCAATCGAAGGTTTTCCTTATTTTGCAATAGGATTTGTATGTTTTATTTTTAATTTAACAGCTGTCGGTTACTACCAGAGTGTCGAACGGGCGAGACCGGCAACGTGGTTCGCTTTATTACGAGGTTTTATATTTCTCATCCCGAGTTTTCTTATATTACCCGACTTATTGGGAATTGAAGGAATATGGCTGACTTTACCTTTGTCGGAGATTGTGACGACTGTCGTTATAATCGTGTTTTATCATTATCGTAAAGAGAATGATTGATTAGAGAGAGCAGTCCGAAAAGAAATTCAAAAAGTTTGAAGGTATGTTTTGATCGGAAAATTTACGACAGGTTCTAAATGAAAATGAAAAGATCGGTATAATAAATATTTTGTAAATCTGTAATTTTGGTTATATTC